>DASXXL010000314.1:0-1542 GCA_036503085.1 Pyrinomonadaceae bacterium
ATCGAGTGCGTCGGCACGTTGCCGGGCCTGGAGCACTCGCAGAAGCCACTCGCCGATGCCGGATCGCAGTTTCTCGGCACCGCGGGCGGCGCCATCATCTCGGCCGGCGCGATCATTTCGATCACAGGCAACCTGAACATCCTGTTGTTAACGGGTTCGCGTTTGCCGTTTGCGATGGCCGAGCAAAAACAGTTGCCGGCATTCCTTGGCAACGTGCACCGCTCGTTCTTCACGCCTTACATTTCGATCCTGCTGACCGCGGGCTTGATGTTGTTGCTGACGTTGAAGAGTTCGTTCGTAACGGCGTTGACGATTAGTGCGATCGCGCGGCTCGTCACTTACGCCGCTACCTGTCTCGCGTTGCCGGTATTTCGCCGTCGAAAAGATTTGCCGCCCGCGCTGTTTCGCACGCCCGGCGGCACGATCATCGCGATTCTGGCGCTCGTGCTAATCGTTTGGCTGCTGCTCAACAGCACGCTGCACGAAGCGAGAGATGCAGCACTCGCAGCCGCCGCAGGGTTAGTGATCTATTTTGCTTATTGGCTTTATTCGCGCTCCCGAGCTTCGTAAACCACGCGCCCGTCGACCATCGTCAATACGACTTTCACGTTTTCGATCTCGTTCGGATCGATCTTGAAGATGTCCCGCGAAAGCAACACGAGATCGGCAAGTTTTCCGGCAGTGATACTTCCCTTGACGTTCTCCTGAAACTCCGCGTAAGCCGAACCGATGGTGTAAGCACGCAGCGTTTCCTCAAGGGAAATCTTCTGCTCCGGCATCCAGCCGTTCGGGTTCTTGCCGTCGATCGTCCGGCGCGTGACAGCAGCATAAACGGTCAACAACGGATTCAAGGGCGCGACGGTCCAATCAGTGCCGAACGCGAGTGTCGCGCCCGAATCGAGTAACGAACGAAACGCGTAGGTCGTCTTCGCGCGTTCTTTGCCGATGCGTTTCTCGGCCCAACGTCCGTCGTCAATCGCGTGATACGGCTGCATCGACGCGATCACGTGGTCGCGTGCGAAGCGCGGAATGTCCTGCGGCCGCAAATGCTGCGCGTGCTCGATGCGAAAGCGTCGATCGCGTTTGCCGTTCTCGCGTTCGACCTGCTCGTAGATGCTCAGAATCAGATCATTAGCACGATCGCCGATCGCGTGAATCAGCACCTGCAAACCGGCGCGATCGGCTTCGCGGACACGCTCGAGCATCGCGCCTTCGGGATACATCTCGTCGCCCGCGATCCCACTCGTCGACGGATCGTCGCGATAAGGCTCGTAGAAAAGCGCGGTCGTCGAGCCGAGGCTGCCGTCAGCGAAACCTTTCAAGCCGCCGACGCGCAACATCTCGCTGCCGAAGTGCGCGCGCACGCCCATGCGCGCAACCCGTTGCCAATCAGGCAGCGGCGACACGGCATAGATGCGCGTCTTCAACTCGCCGTGGTCCAACAGCGTCTGAGAGACACCGACGTCGGTTCCCGCGGACATGTCCTGAACACTCGTGACACCGAGACTTGCGGCGTAGTTTGTTGCTGCGCGCGCCGCTTCG
>DASXXL010000315.1:0-9125 GCA_036503085.1 Pyrinomonadaceae bacterium
CAGTGCATGACTGGCGACGTGTTTGGCTCCATCAGGTGCGACTGCGGGCGACAACTCGGAGCTGCCATGAAGCTCATCGAGCAGGAAGGGCACGGGGCGATCGTCTACCAGCAACAGGAAGGGCGCGGCATCGGCATCATCAACAAGATCCGCGCCTACGCCTTGCAAGACGAAGGCGCCGATACAATCGAAGCCAATTAGCGGCTGGGCTTCGAGGCCGACATGCGGCGCTACGATCAGTGCGCCGAGATCCTGCTCGACCTCGGCCTGCGCGCGGTGCGCGTGATGTCGGACAATCCGGCGAAGCTTCGCGCGCTGCGGCAGGCTGGACTCAAGGTGGTGGAACGCGTGCGGCTGGAAGTCGAGCCGCACGCGCTCTTCGCCGGTTATCTGAAAACGAAGCAGGAAAAGATGGGCCACCTCGTAAACGTGGCCTGATCCTTTTTATCCCACTTGACTCGCGCTGAGACCGTGCGTTGAGATCCTTTTATCCCTACCTTCCTGACTCCCGCTAGTGCGAGAACCAGGGGAAGGGAATTTTTTCTACTGCTGCTTCGGCGGCTGGTACGCCGCGGACCAGATGGACGTGCCGCCAAGCACACACTGGTCCTGCGAGATCTGCGTTCCCACCTGATAAGGCCCGGTGTAAGTCGGACAGCCACATTGGACCAAGCGCAGACCGGTGTTTGGATCTGTTTTGCCCGTCTGCTTGCACGGCGCTGTCATGCAGCCGGCGTAAGCTGCGGGCGTCGAGCACGTCGTCGGATGGATGGGCATCTGCTTCTCGAGGTACAGGCTGAACGTCGAGATCATGTCCGCGCCAGGAATCAGCGTGTTGTTGTTGATGGCCTCGCAGACTGGCGCCTCGATGGATCCGGTTGGCTGGCATTTGCTGCCATCCTTTCCGCACGCCTCCACTGTTTTCAGATATACATCGAGATTCAGGATCGCGTTGATGAGAACTTTGTATTTTTGCCCTTTGGGAATGGCGTAGCAGGTACAGTTGGCGAGGTCGCCGCCGCTCTCGACATTGCACGGCGTAGTTGGTCCAGGACCGGAGTAGTAACAGAGCGCGATTGACGCGCCTTCGCATTCGAGGAAGTTCGACTTCTGGAGACTTATGTCGGCCCACGGTGGGCCATACGGCGTGGTCGGCAGGGTGTTTAGTTTGAAAGAACCGGCGGTGGCGTAGCGCCCGAAATCCACGGTTTTGGTTGCGGGCGAAGCCGTGACGGTCGCCTTCGGGCTCGTTGTCGCCTGAGCCTGCGCGGAATTTGTCGCCTGTGGCTTCGAACTGTTCGTGGCCTGGTCCGTTGAACTCACGCATGACAACGTCAACAGGCAAAGCAAGGCAGCGATCGCGGTACATAGATACCATCGGTTGAGCATAGGTGTCCTCGTCTCAGTTTAGGGTCTTACAGTTAACTGCGTGGGCGACGGGAGCTTTGTGCTGAGGTTCGTCAGTGGCTGAGGGACTAACTAACGACGAGCATTTAGGAGTTATTCAGCGAAACTGTCAATAGGACAAAAATCCCCAAGTGGCAGACGTTAGCCCGTTTGACCATTTGCTTCGTTTGTTTTTCTGCGGCAGAATTGCTCGCCCTCATAACACCTAACAAACAGAGCAGGAGAACAGATGACTTGGAAGGACCGTGTGGAGATCGTGTACCTGATCGCGGCAACATTCTCTGCAGTCGGCACTGCGGTTGCGGCTGGTTTTGCCGCGTATGTTTACCGGCGCAACTCTGCTCTTGAACGAGCTAAGTGGGCAGCGAATCTCTACGAAAAATTCTACGAGGCACCTAATCTTAAGCCATTGAGGGAAGGGCTTGATTGCTTTATCGATTCAGACTCGGTCAACGAGATTGTCATCAGAGAAGAGCCGGCTTTTACTGACTATCTGAATTTCTTTGAGTTCATCGCGTTTCTGAGGACATCGAAACAACTCAAAGATGCAGAGATAGAAGCGCTCTTCGGTTATTATCTCGATTGTCTGAGCAGGCATGATCGGGTTAAGCAGTACATAGCGAATGCTGAAAATGGGTATGAGGGACTGATGAGCTTACTGACGTCGAGGACATGAACGAATATCTATTTTTGTACGGCACCTTGCTCCCAACTCAAGCTCCAAAAGAGATCGCTTCCATCGTCAAGCGTTTTCGGCGACTTGGTCCTGCCCAGGTTCGTGGGAAACTTTATGACTTGGGCGAGTTTCCAGGGGCAGTACTCGACTCTTCCGCGCGAACCATGATTCAGGGCGAATTGGTCGCCTTGCCTTCCGATGAGCGAACGTGGGAAGCGCTCGATCGATATGAGGAGTTCGATCCGCTCGACACTAAGAAAAGTCTTTTTGTTCGTCAGAAGGCAAAGGTTCGAATGGCTAATGGAAGCAGCCGAGACGGATGGATTTACGTCTACAATCGACGTCCCGTGGCAGCAAAACTCATTCCTGGTGGTGATTATGTGTGGTGCCGGAGGTCGGACTCGAACCGACATGAGGAGTGAACCTCGCCAGATTTTGAGTCTGGTGCGTATACCAATTTCGCCACTCCGGCGCGAAGGGCTGACATCATAAGGCCGTTTCTTCGGGAGCGCAACTCGTTAAAAAAGCCACAGATGACACGGATAACACGGATCTGAGCCTCGCAGCCTGCTTGCGTAAAAACTTGTTTGCCACAGCCGAAATAAAACGCTAGAATGCTTTAGCCACTTGCTGGCAGGGCACTCCGCGCCCCGATACCTACCCTTACCACAGCGTTTTAGCTTTAGCGGCCGAACCCCTTGCGACAATGCCCTGCGTTCAGGAGAACCAAATGCCGACAACTGCGTCGCCCCGCATTCTCATTGTTGATGATGAAGCCGAGATTACCGAGATTCTCGCCGACCTGCTGAGCGAGGATTACGAGTGCCTCCGCGCCGGCTCCGCCGAACAGGCGCTCGCCCAGTTGCGCAGCAGCCAGTTTCAACTCGTCATCAGCGACATCACCATGCCCGGCATGAGTGGTCTCGAAATGATCCCGCACGTGAAGAACCTCTCGCCCGACACGGTCGTCGTCATGATCAGCGGCATGCAGACAGTCGAAAGCGCGATCGGCGCGTTGCGCCTCGGCGCCTTCGACTACCTGATGAAGCCCTTCGACCTGCGTCAAGTCGAAGCCGTCGTCAAACGCGCGCTCGAGCACTACGAGCTCGTCGTCGCCAAACAACGTTACGAAAACCATCTCGAAGAACTGGTCGAACAACGCACCGCCGAATTGGACCGCGCGCTGAACTCACTCGAAGGCGCGTACCGCTCGACTTTGAAAGCCCTGACTGCCGCACTCGAAACGCGCGATTCGGAAACACACGGTCACTCGGAACGCGTCGTTAGTTACAGTCTGCGTCTCGGCCGCGAGTATGGCTTGAACAGCGAAGAGATGAAGTCGCTGGAATTCGGTTCGTTGCTGCACGACATCGGCAAGATCGGCGTGCCTGATTCGATACTGCGCAAGCCCGCGAAGCTGACGGAAGAAGAGTGGGTGCGCATGCGCGAGCATCCGTTGCATGGACAACAGATTCTGCGCGGCATCGAGTTTCTGCAAGGCGCGGCGCGCGTGGTGGCCCAACATCACGAGAAGTGGGACGGCACGGGTTATCCGCTCGGACTGCGCGGCGTGGAGATCGACATCAACGCGCGCATCTTCGCCGTGGCGGATGCGTTCGACGCGATCACGAGCGATCGCGTGTATCGGCGCGGCAAGTCATACGAAGCGGCGGCGCAGGAACTGGACGATTGGGCCGGGCGACAGTTTGATCCGAAAGTCGTGGAAGCGTTTCACCGCGTGCCGAAGGAAGACTGGGAAGAGTTGCACCGGCTTTCGTTGTTACCGAAGGAAGATCAGTTTGACGTGCGGCAACTGGTCCATGCTTTCGAGGCGCAGTTGGAAGCCGCGGTCCGCTAAGCCAGATTTTTTAGCTACAGATGAACACGGATGATACGGATTAAGGCGTCGGGACGACATAACCGCGACGTGCGTGCAGGCTGAGACCAACTCGTCGCGAGGCAACTTCAATTTTTCGATACTCACCCGGTTTTGCTTCCGCCAGCGGACGCTTCGGACGATAAGTCACAACGTATTCAGCACCGATTGCGCGCGCAACATCGTCAGCCTGGGCCAACATCTCATCGCTGTTCAGCGGTAGCTCCCACTTACCACCAGTTTCTTCAGCGATGTTCTGCAACGCCTGCTCGCTCTTTTTGAGTTCGGCTTCGTATGCCTTGCGCTGCCGTCGCATCGCCGGATCGAAACGGATGCTCATGCCAAACGTAGGACTGCGCGTGGTGCCCGGCGGCAGTGTCGGATCGGTCGAGGTGATCGGGTCGTTGCTGATCGGCCGTTGGCCTATTGAGACGTTCGATCCGTTTTTGTCGCTCTTCTGTCGCACAAACTGCGTGTAGCTGATGACGTGAACAGTCGCGCGTGCGCTGATCAGTCTGCGGATTGCTTCGCCGCGATCGACCTTCCCGCCGGGCGAATCAACGCCATCGGTAATCAACACGACGTGCCGGCTGCCTTCCGGCCGCTCCTTCAACTGCTGCGTCGCATTCACGAGCGCTTCGGAGATGCGCGAACGCTTCGTCGATATCAACTTGGTCTTCAACGTTTTCAAGACCACGCTTTTGTCAGTGGTCCACGACTGCAACATCTCCGAAGAGTTTCCTGATTGCATCACCGCGATCGACGTTCCGTTTTGCAGTTTGGCGACGAGCTCGGAAGCGACCTGGCGCGTCAGCGACGTGTTTTTTTGTAGTCCGCTAAGGCTGGTGAAATCGCCGCCGGTGTCGAGGACGAATAGAACGTTCGCGGGGATGTGGCGCAAGCTACGAAGCTGTTGCGCGACGCCGTCTTCGAGCACGAGAACGTCGTCGAGTTCGAGCGTCGGATCGTAATGGCCGTAGGCGTCGAGGGCGGTGATTGGCAGCCGTACTTCTTCGGTGTAGGTGCGAACCGGTTGTTCCTGATCCTTATCTACCGGGGGAGTTGGCGATGGTGTTTGGGCAGAGGCGTAGCTCGCGACGACCACTAAACTAAGAAGCGCAAGTGTGAGCCTAAAACGAGCCACGGATTTAACGGACAAACACGGATCAGACGTCGGATACGTGACAGAGATGCCCTTGGCCGTCAGTTGGTTTTCCGGGCCTGGGCCTGGACGGCGGTGATGGCGACGGCGTCCACGATGTCGCGAGCCGTGCAGCCGCGCGAGAGATCGTTCGCGGGTTTGTCGAGGCCTTGCAGAATCGGCCCGATGGCCGTGGCGCCCGCGAGCCGTTCGGTCAACTTGTAGGCGATGTTTCCTGCCTGAAGATCCGGAAAGATCAAAACGTTTGCCCGCCCTGCCACAGGCGAACCCGGCGCTTTCGATTGCGCTACCGCCGCCACCAACGCCGCATCGGCCTGAAGTTCACCATCGACCTGCAACTCCGGCGCGCGCGCTTTGACCGTACGCGTCGCTTCCACGACCTTATCGATCAAACGATGCTTCGCGCTGCCTTTGGTCGAAAACGAGAGCATCGCCACACGCGGCTCCGTGCCGAGCAACGCGCGACACGAATCGGCCGCAGCCAAAGCGATCTCCGCCAACTCCGCCGCACTCGGTTCGATGACGACGCCGCAGTCGGCATAGATCATCGCGCCGTCATGTCCAAACTCACTGCGCGGCAACGACATCAAAAAGAAACTCGAAACCAGCTTGAAACCCGAGCGCACCCCGATGCAGTGCAACGCCGCGCGCACCGTGTGTGACGTCGTGTTCGTCGCTCCGGCAACCGAACCGTCCGCCTGGCCCAAGCGCACCAGCAGATTGCCGTAGTACAACGGATCGGAAACAAGCGTACGCGCTTCGTCAGCCATCAATCCTTTCGCCCGGCGCAAGTCGTGAAAGAAAGAGACCATCTTGTCGAAGTCCGCCGCGCGGCGGTGATCGACGATCGCCACGCCGCCGAGATCCAGATTGTTCTCACGCGCGCTCGCGCGAATCGTTGCTTCGTCACCCAACAACGTGATGCGCGCGAGCCGTTGATTGACGCAATGCGCCGCGGCAACGACGGTGCGAGGATCATTACCTTCGGGAAGAACGATGTGTTGCGGTCTGGACGCGGCGCGTTGGCGAATACGTTCGAGAATGTCCATGTGTAATCTGTATAATCCGTGGCATGTCAGAAGTAAAGCTCCGAAGCCGGATGAAAAACCTGTTGCTCTTCATTCCCAACCTGCTCGTATTGTGTGCGCGGTTGATGGTCGATCCGCGCGTGCCGGCGACGGAGCGTGTGCTGGTCGCGGGCGCAATTCTCTACGCCCTGATTCCTTTCGATTTCATTCCCGACTTCATCCCGTTCGTGGGACAGGTTGACGACGCTTATCTGATCGCGATGACGCTGCTGCGGCTGATGACCGTTACCGATCCGCGTGTTGTGCGACAACACTGGCGCGGTGGTGGCGACGTGGTTGAGCTCGTCGGGTCGATGGCGTTGATGGCGAGGAAGTTCCTGCCGAAGAAAATTCGGCGCGTGCTGACTTCACATGTGGAAATGAAGGGCTCGGCGCCGGGAGCTCTCGTCGAATCAAGCCGCGAGCGATTGGTCGATAACGCCTTCGACGGCGTGTGACAGCCCGCGTACAACTAACGGATTACTCGTCTTCAAGGCCCAGTAGCGAATCTGTTCGGGCAGAGTGTCTGGTCCTCTCTCATCAAACGCCACCAACGCGACATTCAGCGAAGGCGACTGCGCGATCACAAACCACTCGCGCGCCAAACGGCAATCGTTATGCAGGTTGATCAGCCGGATGTTCGGATGACGAGGCGGCCGCCAATCGTCCTGGCCGAAAAGATACACAGCCTCGGAAACGTCGGCGATGCGCATGTAGCGATCGATGATCGGTTGTAGTGACGAGAGTTTTTCGACGCCCGCATAAACCCGGCCGGCGCGATTCGTGCGCAACAACACGGCGTTCTCGATCAGCAGGCAGGCGTATTCGACCGACGCGGTGGTCGTGTGACAGATGAAGCTCTCGCGTTCCGCAAAATCACGACGTGCGAGGCTGGCAATTTCGCCGAGATTTTCCGTTTGTTCGAGGCCTGAAAACTTGATCGCCTGTTCGAAGATAGAAAAGTTTTTCACGCCGGGGGTCTCCTAGAGCATTGCCGGGAGTGTGTTTGTACTGGAGTATATCTGCGAGAGCGTTACGAATAGTTCGTTAAAGTGTGCGCGATGGTACTGACTTTTACTTCGCGTCGAGGGCCGTGAGGATCTTGTCGTGAATGCCACCGAAACCGCCGTTGGACATAATGGCTACCACGTCTCCGGCGCGTAGCTCGGGAACGATGTGCGAAACGATCTGATCGGCATCGGGTAGCGCAAAGGCAGACTTGTGTTGTTGCGAAATCGCCGCGATTAATTCATCGGTATCAAGCGCCCGTCCCTTTTCTGTGACCTTGTGGCTGTCGAAGACGCTCGCAATCACCACGTAGTCGGCGGCGGCGAACGCGTTGGCATAGTCATCCTGGAACACGGCCAGGCGCGAGGACCAAGACCGCGGCTCGAAGATCGCGATCAGGCGGCGATCGCCGTAGCGTGAACGCAAGGCGCGCAGGGTTTCTCTGACTGCGGTCGGATGATGAGCAAAGTCGTCAATGACCACGACGCCCTTGCGCTCGCCACGCACTTCGGCACGGCGCTTCACGTTTTTGAAAGTCGCGAGCGCGTGTTGGATTTGTTCGCGGCTCACGCCCCACGCGTCGGCTGCGATAATGACGGCGAGACAGTTCAGCAGATTGAACTCTCCGAGCAGCGGCGTCTGAAATTCTCCCCACGAACGACCCTCGCAAAACACTGCATACTTCGACAACGCGCCGCTGAAATCGGCGTTGCGCACCTGCCACTTCGCGTCGTCAGACGTGCCGAATGTTTCTAGCGTCGTAAAAAGTCTTGACCCGAACGATTCGACCACGGCGCGAACGTGCGGACTGTCCCAACCGGCAATCAAGCGCCCATTCGCCGGCACGAGATTCATGAACCGCCGAAACGCGAGCTTCACCGCATCGAGATCGCGATAGATGTCCGCGTGGTCAAACTCGATGTTGTTGACGATCGCGAGCTCCGGCAGGTAGTGCATGAACTTCGGGCCTTTGTCGAAGTAAGCGGTGTCGTACTCGTCGGCTTCGATGATGAAGTAGTCGCTGTCAGTCACGCGAAAACTGGCGCCGAAATTCTGCGCGACGCCGCCGATGAGAAACGTCGGATCGAGTCCGCCCTGATCGATCACCCACGCGGCGATGCTGGTCGTCGTCGTTTTGCCGTGCGTGCCCGCGACGGCGAGTGAGCGACGCCCACGAATGAACTCCTCTTTCACGACTTCCGCTTGCGAACGATAAAGCAGCTTGCGGTTGAGTGTTTCTTCGACTTCCGGATTGCCGCGCGGGATCGCATTGCCGACGATGACACAATCGGGCGCGGGATTGAGGTTTTCGGCCCGGAAGCCTTGCAAGACGGCGATGCCGAGGTCCTGAAGCATCGTCGACATAGGCGGGTAGACGTTCACATCGGAGCCGGTGACGCGATGTCCACGCGCCTGAAGCATGCCCGCGAGCGAAGCCATCGCGGTGCCGCAAATTCCGATCAGGTGATAGTGCATAGCTGCAAAGGGCGATACCCTATCTGTGGGCGCTCTTACCTTGGGACCGCAGGCGTCTCGCCTGCAAACTGCGTTAAGGGCGCTGCCGGACGTTGCAGGCGGGACGCCTGCGGTCCCGGCACCCGGGGTCCCGGATATGACAACTTATTATCGCACCAACTGGTGTTGCTCCAGTTCGGTGTTGGCCTTTGAGGTGTCGCCCACTTGCTGTTGCCGTACCCATTCGAGCAGTTCGGGAATGCCGTCGGCTAGTTTAACTTTCGGTTCGTAGCCGAGCAGCGTCCGTGCGCGCGAGATGTCGGCGACGCAATGACGAATGTCGCCCTCGCGATACTTAGCCGTAATTTCCGGCGCGATGTTTTTGTTCAGACCATGCGCGAGCATGTTTGAGATTTCCGTGATCGAGATCGGCGAGCCGGTGCCGACGTTCAGGGTCTGGTAGTCAGCTTTATC
>DASXXL010000316.1:0-4405 GCA_036503085.1 Pyrinomonadaceae bacterium
GCGGTCTCGTTTCCATAAAGCGCATTGACAGTCGGCCGCTTCCGGCGCGTATCCGCTTTGTCGATGATGTCGTCATGGACCAGCGTCGCCGTATGCAGAAACTCCATGACCGTGGCCATGCGGATCGAGTTGTAACGCGAGCCATCACCACCGACGGCGTAGTTTGCAAGTATCGTGAGCGCGGGCCGCACACGCTTACCACCCGACGCGCGCAAGTACTCGCCGAGATAGTCGATCACCTGCACGTTCGAGCGTGCCTGGCGTTCAAACTCAAGCTCAACTTGCGTCAGCTCGTTAGCGATGACGCTGAAGATGCGGCGCGCGGAAATCCTTGCCTCTTCGTCGAGCGCGATGGTGTTGCCTGACGTTGTCATGACAAAGTGAAACGTTTCAGTTCGAGCGATAGTTCGTAAACTGCATGTGAATGCCGAAGTCTTTATCCTTCAGCTTGGCGATGATGTCCTGAAGCGTGTCGCGATCGCGGCCGGACACGCGCACGATGTCACCCTGAATGGAAGCCTGGACCTTTGCTTTACTGTCCTTGATGAACTTGACGACCTCTTTGGCTTTTTCCTGCGGGATACCTTCCTGGATCGCGGCACGCTGTCGCACTGTGCCGCCCGCAGCCGGTTCGATGTTGCCGTAGCTGAATGCTTTCAACGGCACGCCACGGCGAACGAGTTTCTGCTGCAGGATGTCGTTCATGTTGCGCAGCCTGGTTTCGTCTTCGGCGGTGAGCACGAGTTCGTTTTTCTCGTGCGCGACGTTGGCTTTGCTGCCTTTGAAGTCGAAACGCTGGCGCACTTCTTTAAGAGTTTGATTGATAGCGTTGGTGATCTCGGCGGCATCGACCTGCGAGACAATATCGAAGGAGTTCTGCTGTGCCATCGCGTTAGCGGGAGCATAACATCAAAGCCCCTGCATGTGAAAGTTATCTCTAGCTACTCTGACGTCCAGCCTTTTGGGGCTTCGGGCCAGATTTTGTCGGGGCTGGCGGGTCGGGGTTGATCTGGGCCAAGACGCTCTTCTTTGATCTCCGCGACGATGAAGTTCTCGGGCGCGACGGGCGCGCCGGCCAGGCGACGGAGGAGCGCGAGCTGGCCTGCGTGCGTCATCGCGTCGGAAAACGGCCCCTGCAACAGGCGCTCTTCAGTCATGCCTTCCAACAACGCGTCACCGTTTCTGAGGTGCTGGGCCAACAACCCGAGCATCTCGTGAAAACGCTCGATCTCTTCGTCAAACGACGCGAGCGCCTCCGGCCGGTAATGACCACCAACAAAGAACGTGCGTGCGTACCCGAGTACACTCGCCATGTGACGCACCAACTCCGCGGGCGTGCGCACGCCCTCGATAACGCGAAACGAGCCGAAATCCTCCGGCGCGTCGCGCAACGCTTTCTGCGTGCGATACGCGAGCGCCGCGAGAAAGTGATTCAACAGTTTGCGCCTATCATCCATGCGGTCAATCCCTACGATCCGGCTTCAGTCAAACTCCACCCGCCGGCTTGATTGATCGGCGCCCACTCTTCCCGCTTCGATCTCCGCGCGATAGTAGTTCTCGCCTTTCATTGGACCACCCGCGATGCGCCGCAACATCGCAATCTGCCCGACGTGCGTCAGTGCGTCCGCAACCGGACCCTGAAACAACTTCTCCTCCGGCGCGTGCAACGGCTCGTCTGATGCGAGATAAGCGTCAAACGCCTCGAGCGTCGCGTGGAAACGCGCTATCTCATCGTTCCACGCGAGCGGCTTCGAGTCGTGCCACTTTTGCTGCCCACTCGCAATCGACAATCCCCAGTCGAGCAGGTCGCCGATGTGGGCCAGGATCTGTCCCGGCGTCCGCGTGCCTTCGTTAAGGCGAAACTGATCGAAACCTTCGGGCGCGTTTGTCACCGCCTTGCCACCGCGATACGCGAGCGTCGCTACCGTATGCCTCAACAGACTTCTCTTATCCGTGAGATCCGTGTTCATCCGTGGCTAACTCCTTTCTCATCGGCACCAACTCGAGCTTCACTCCTTCAACTAAGTCGAGAGCATAGTCACCCTGCTTCACAAACCCGCACGACTGGTAAAACCTCACGCCCGGCATCGTCGACATCAATTCGATCGCGCGAAACCCATAGCGCTTCGCCTCGTTCTCACAACGATCGAGTATCGCTCGCGCCACGCCCTTCCGCGCGTGACCGGGATGGATGAAGAACGCCCGGATCTTTGCGGGCTCTGACGACGGATCCAGATATGACGCATCTCGCGAAGCGTACTGGTCACCACCGAAAAGCGTGCGGCGCCGGCTCCACCCGCCACACCCAATCAACTCGCCCGCGCTCTCAGCTACGAAATACGTCCCGTCGTTGATCAAATCCGTGTCGACGCCAAACACGGTCGCGATCGCCGCTTCGATCTGCGCGTCGTTGTAATGCTCGCGACTCAACCCGCGCGCCGACTCCGCAATCAACCGCTGAATCGCTTCACGATCGTCGAGACTTGCGTGCCGGATACTGTAATCCATAGCCATACTTGAACAACGGATCGTAATCCGCATCGCCAACGTTGATCGGGATCTGGTCCATCGAGCGCGGCCACGAGAACGACAACTTGCCGTAGAAATCGTAATCGCCAAAGAGCACGTCAGTAACGCCGCGCCCTTCAGTGCCGGGCAGCCACGCCGCCACAAACGCATCAGCCTGATCGAGCACCTTATCGATGATCATTGGCCGCCCAGACAACAACACGACCACGACCGGAATGCCCGCCCGCTTCACTGCTTCAACCGCCGCCACGTCTTCATCAGCAATCGTCAGGTCTTTCCGATCCCCGATCATCTCGGCGTACGGCGTTTCGCCGATCACCACGACACCGAGATCAGCGCCTTCAGCGCCCGATCCGTCTTTCGCAAACGTCACCTTTGTCTGCGGCGAGACGCTTTGCTGAATCGCCTGCAAGATCGTCGTGCCGCCGGTAGTCACGTTACCGCTGTTGCCTTGCCAACTGATGGTCCAACCACCGCACTGGTTCCCGATGTCGTCCGCACTCTTCCCGGCCACATGAATTCGCTTCACGTATTTCGCGATCGGCAACGTCTTGCGTTCGTTCTTCAACAGCACCAGCGAACCGCGCACGCACTCGCGCGCCACAGCGCGATGCTCCGCCGAACCGAAACTTGCATGCAGCTTGCGATCTGCTACCAGCATCGGCACATCCAAAAGACCCATCGCCGACTTCACGCGCAAGATTCTCGTTACCGCATCATCGATGCGCGACATCGGCACGCGGTTCTCTTTCACGAGCTCGAGCAGATGATGATAAAGCTCGCGATACGTGTTCGGGACCATGAACATGTCCATGCCCGCGTTCGCCGAAGCTTCGATCTGCTGCTTGTAATCGCCGGGCAGTTCGTTGATTGCGTTGTAGTCGGAAATGAGGAAACCATCGAAGCGCAATTCGTTTTTCAAAATCTCCGTCAGTAGCCGCTTGCTGCCCGAACACTTCACGCCGTTCCAACTGTTATACGACGGCATGATCGTGCCGACGCCCGCACGAATCGCACTGATATAACCCTGCATGTGAAGCCGGCGCAGTTCTGCTTCGCTGAGTCGCACGTCGCCGCGATCGAGAATGTGGACGTCGTCTTTGAGTTTGGTTCCGGAGCCGTAGATCGTCGCGCCGTCACCAACGAAGTGCTTCGCGCACGCGAGGACGCTCGACGGATCTTTCAAGTCGCGGCCTTGCAGACCGCGCACCGCCGCTTCGCCGAGCACGCGCGCCAACTCCGGCGCCTCGCCGAAACCCTCATACGTGCGGCCCCAACGTTCATCTCGCGGCACCGTCACACACGGCGCAAAGGTCCAGTTGATACCGGTCGCACGCACTTCCAGCGCGGTGATGCGCGCCGCGCGTTCCACGAGCTCGGGATTGCGCGAGCAGCCCAAGCCGACGTTGTGCGGGAAGATCGTCGCATTTAGCACGTTGTTGTGACCGTGAACGGCGTCGATGCCGTACAGCAACGGAATGCGCAGACGCGTCTTCTGCGAGTGCGCCTGCAGACTGTCGTAAAGATCCGTCCAGTCTTTCAAACCGTTGCCGGTCTTCGGATCAGACGTACCGCCGCTCAACAACGAACCGAGAAAGTACTTCTCAATATCGCTCAGGTCTTTCAACGCGCTCTGCTCGGCCTGGACCATCTGGCCGATCTTCTCTTCCAGCGTCATGCGCGCGAGCAGCGGACGGACTTTCGCGTCCTGTAGTCTCAGATTGCCGGCGGCTTTCGCGGGAAGCATGGTAGCGGCCACGGTTAGAGCGGATGCTTTCACAAACTCGCGTCTGTTAATTTTCATAGGTAGTGGGTTCATCGGCTCGTCCTTCTCTGTGCACCTCTGTGTCCTCTGTGTCTCTGTGGTTAATAACTT
>DASXXL010000317.1:0-1548 GCA_036503085.1 Pyrinomonadaceae bacterium
AGCACGCGAGGCAAACGTCAAGACAGCTCTCTGCAACTGCATCGGCTTTGGCTCGAAAAACAGCGCCCTCGTGGTCCAACGTTTACTTGAGTCGTAGCGGATGTTCGAAAGATTCAGCCAGCGCAGTTACGAACTCGAAGATATCGACACCGGCAACTACACGCCGGCTGAATACGAAGACTGCATCTCCGAGATGCAAGTTGTAAATCGCTGGATGGGCGATGCGCACGCGCTGAAACAAACGTTGCTCAAAGACGTCGAACAAAACTCGCTGCGTGAGTTTTCCGTGCTCGACGTCGGCGCAGGTTCCGGCGAGCTCTTGCGTGTGTCGGCAACTTGGGCCAGGGAAACCGGCCGTCGCTTCAGAGGCGTCGGGCTGGAGCTGAACGAACGATCGGCGCAAGCGATTCTGGAAGAGTCTAAAGCGTTTCCTGAGATTAGTTCAGTACGCGCGGATGCGTTGAAGATGCCGTTTAGCGACGCGGAGTTTGATTACGTGATGTGCTCGCTGTTCACGCATCACTTTCCCGACGAAGGGGTCGTGCACCTATTGCGCGAGATGCATCGCGTGGCGCAGCGGCGCATCTTTGTGATCGATCTCCATCGCGATCCGGTGCCGTACTTTTTCTACACGACACTCGGCAAGCTCGTACTCAAGAACCGCTTGATTCGTCACGACGGTGCGCTCTCGATCCTGCGCAGTTTCAAACCGCGCGAGTTGTTGAACCTCGCGCGTGCGGCGGGACTGCGCAACGTTGCTGTCGAACATCACTTTCCCGCGCGGCTGGTGCTGACCGGATGAGAAACGACTACGACGTCATCATCGCCGGCGCTGGTCCAGCCGGCAGCAGCGCCGCGATTCATCTTGCGACGAACGGCTTGAAGGTGTTGCTCGTCGAGCAGAAGAAGTTTCCCCGCGCTAAGTTGTGCGGCGAGTTCATCTCGCCTGAATGCCGGCAACACTTTCAAAAACTCGGCGTCGCACGCGAGATCGTTTGTTCCGATCCGGCGTCGATCTCGGAGACGGTTTTTTATTCGAGTCGCGGGCATCACGTGAGCGTGCCGAGCAGTTGGTTTGGTGAACGGATGGCGCTCGGGTTGAGCCGCGCGGTCATGGACGACGTGTTGTTAAGACGTGCGGCCGCAGTTGGTGTGGAAGTCATCGAAGGCGCGTGTGTACTTGGGCCACGGATTAACACGGATCAAGTACACGGATTAAGACTAAAAATTGGAAGCGAAGAGAAAGGGTTTGAGGCGCCGCTAACGATCGACGCGACTGGCCGCGCTCGCATCCTCGCGCGGAAGACAAACCACGCGCACAAAAACAAGCCAAAACTCATCGCTTTCAAAGCGCACTTTCAAAACACGCGCGTCGCGCCGGGTGCGTGCGAGATCTATTTCTACCGCGGCGGTTACGGCGGACTCAACAGTATCGAAGCGGGCACGAGCAATCTGTGTTTCATCATCAGCGCCGAGCAGGTGAAGCGCTGCCACTCCGATCCCGATCGCGTCATGCGCGAGATGGTGATGCAAAACCCGCGCGCGCAT
>DASXXL010000318.1:0-2555 GCA_036503085.1 Pyrinomonadaceae bacterium
GCCAGCTCAACACAAGGAAACGAAATAATGGACGTCCTGCTGAAAGACCTGGTCTACTCATTGCGCATGCTGGTCAAGCGGTCGGGCCTGACGCTCGTGGCGCTTATCGCCATCGCGCTTGGGATCGGCGCGAACACCGCGATCTTTTCCGTCGTGAACACCGTGCTGCTGCAACCGCTTCCTTTCGATCACCCGCAGCAACTCGTGATGCTCGCGACCGAGCAGCGCAACCAGCCGCTCGACGGCCGCGGCACGTTCTCCTATCTCGACCTGATCGATCTCCAGCAACGGTCGAACACGCTGGAGTACGTCGCGACATATCAGGGCTCCGGCACGATGCTTACTGATAACGGGGAGGACGAACGAGTTCTCGGCGCCGCGGTGAGCGCTGATTACTTTCCTTTGCTGCGCGTGCAACCTGAGCTCGGCCGCGTCTTCACGCGCGACGAAGATAAACCCGGCGCTTCAGCGGTAATCGTTCTGAGTCACGCCTTGTGGCAACGACGCTTCGGCGGCGATCCAAACATCCTTGGACGCGAAGTCAATATCGGCGGCAAAGCAACTGTCATCGGCATCATGCCGGCGAATTTCAAATTTCCGATCAGCGACGAGCCACAGGATTACTGGGAACCGGTCTTCAACGCGGGCTTCATCACGAAAGAGATGCGCGACCAACGCGCGAACCGCTACCTCGCGGTTATCGGCCGCATGAAGCCGGGTGTGACGGTCGAGCAGACCAAAGCGGATCTCGATCTGCTTTCGCGGCAGATCGAACAGCAGTCGCCGGAAACGAACACAAACATCATTTTCAACGCCGTCTCGATGCATGAAGACATGACCCGCGATTATCGCGGCGCGTTGCTCGTCATGCTCGGCGCGGTCGGCCTCGTGCTTTTGATCGCGTGTGCGAACGTCGCGAATCTCCTGCTCGCACGCGCCGCTGCGCGACAAAAAGAGGTCGCGATTCGCATGGCGCTCGGAGCGAGTCGCAAACGCATCGCGTCGCAACTGCTCACCGAGAGTCTGCTGCTGTCGCTCGCCGGCGGTGTTCTTGGTCTCCTGCTCGCGAGCTGGGGAATGCAATTACTCGTCGCGTATGGACCAGCCGACGTGCCGCGCTTACACGAAGTCAGGCTTGATCGCTACGTGCTGTTCTTCACGTTGTTCGTCTCGGTGATTACAGGCGTGCTATTCGGACTCGCCCCCGCACTACAAGCGTCAAAACCAGATCCGGTCAACACACTCAAGCAGGACGGTCGTGGTCTGACACATGGCCGCAACCGAATGCGCGCCGTGCTGATCGTGTCGGAAGTCGCGCTGTCGTTGATGCTGCTCGTCGGCGCGGGCCTGCTAATCAATAGCTTCTGGCGCTTACTTCGCACCGACGCCGGCTTCAATCCGAAGAGCGTGCTGGCGCTCGATATTCCGTTGAACGCGACAACGTACAAAACACCCGTGCAGCGCGTCGCGGCGTTTCAACAACTCACCGATCGATTGAAGACTGTGCCGGGCGTGCGCGATGTTGGCGTCGCGAGCAATATTCCCTGGATCGATCGCGACATCGAACTGAGTTTCCAGGTCGAAGGCCGTGCTCCTTACAAGCCCGGCGAAGAAGCGGTCGCTGATTACAACGTCGTCGGTCCCGACTACTTCCGCACGATGGATATCTCGGTGCTGCGCGGCCGCGTCTTCATGAATTCCGACAATGCGAACTCGCCGCAGGTCCTCCTCGTGAGCAACGCGTTCGTTCAACGTTACTTCCCCAACGAGGATCCGATCGGCCGACGAATCGTCTTCGACGGTAATGATAAGACCGCGCGCGAAATCGTTGGCGTCGTCGCCGACGTTCACCGCCAGGGGCTCGATCGCAACGTCCAGCCGGAGATGTATGTTTCGTTCGCGCAACGACCAGAACGACGAATGAATGTCCTCGTCCGCACCGAAGCGCGCAACGCACTAGAGCTCACGCCCACCTTGCGCGCGCAAGTGAAAGCCTTCGATCCGAAACAGATAATCTGGCGCACGCGCACCTTCGAAGAACTGCTGGGCCAATCGGTTGCGCCGCGCCGCTTCAACATGTGGCTGCTCGGCATCTTCGCGAGCGTCGCGCTGATTCTCGCCGCGGTCGGTCTTTACGGCGTGATGAGTTATTCGGTGAGCTGGCGCATACACGAGATCGGCATTCGTATGGCGCTCGGCGCGAACCGCTCAAACGTGCTGGGACTCGTCGTGCGGCAGGGCATGACGTTGACGTTGATCGGTCTCGCGCTGGGATTGGTGGGCGCGTTCTCGTTGTCGCGTGTGTTGCGCAGCCTGCTCTTCGGAGTGACGCCGACCGATCCGCTCACGTTTGCCGGCGTATCGGCGGTGTTAATAATCGTGGCCTTGCTGGCGTGTTTAATTCCAGCGCGTCGCGCCACGCGAGTCGATCCGATGGTGGCTCTTAGAACAGAGTAAGAACTGGGTAATATCGTGATTTCCCTTAACAACACAGCTTCATTCATCCCCCAACACCCCCGCACGTTGATCGCGGACGACGAGCCGGACATCCTGAT
>DASXXL010000319.1:0-2900 GCA_036503085.1 Pyrinomonadaceae bacterium
AACTCACGCCGGGTGGATCGAGTGGTGGAGAAGCAGTGGCGATTGCGACGCACATGTCGCCCGGTGGGTTGGGGAGCGATCTCGCGGGTTCGATTCGGATCCCGGCGCACTTCTGCGGCGTTTGCGGATTGAAGCCGACGACGGGTCGTGTGCCGGGCGAAGGTCAGTTTCCGCCGAGCACTGGGCCATATTCGCTCGGGGCCGTTGTTGGACCAATGGCGCGGCGAGTTGCGGATCTGCGGCTGCTGTTTAGAGTTCTGGCTGATGAAAGGCCGGTTGAAAGGGGTTTACGAAAGGGATTACGGTTCGCGTGGTATGGCGATGATGGGATCGTGCCGGTGACTGATGAGACTGCGCGGGCGGTTAAGAATGCGGCTGTAGCTTTAGCCGACGCGGGATTGATCGGCGAAGAACGCCGTCCGCCACACGTCGAGCGCGGCAACGAGTTATGGTTGAAGTTGTTTTCGCGTGCCTCCGTGGTCCAACTGCGCCAGGCGTATGCGGATCACGAAACAGAAGGCGGTTCATTCGTGAGCTGGCGCTTGCGCACCGCCGACGACACACCCGCGCCAACGCTCGACGAATACATTGCAAACTGGATGGACCGCGATCGCCTGCGCGAAGAGTTGTTGCACGGGCTGGAAACGACGCCCCTGAGCGTCGCACCCGTCGGCGCCACACCCGCCTTCGAACACGACACGCTCAAAGTCACCGTCCACGGCGAGACAATGGGAACGTTCCGCGCGTTCAGCTATGCCCAGGCCTTCAACGTCTTCGATCTTCCCGTCGTGACAGTCCCCGCCGGCCGATCGAACGATGGCCTACCGATCGGCGTACAGATTGCCGGGCGTCCGTTTGCGGAGGAGTTGGTGCTCGCCGCAGCCGAGATCGTCGAGCAGGTATATAATTCGTGAACTCTGTGGAAAGGAAGCTCCCCTATGGAACCACTTGCTACACTTCTGGCGTTGATGTTCTTCGGGTTTCTCGCGATTGTCCTGCTGGTGATCGCCGCGAAGACAATCAGAATCGTGCCTCAAGCCACGGTTATGCTCGTCGAACGATTGGGTAAGTTCGACAAGGTCGCCAGCAGCGGTCTCAACATTCTCATTCCATTTTTCGACAAGCCGCGCGCGGTCTACTGGACCAACACGCGTCCCGGCTTGGTGTCGATCGATCTGCGCGAACAGTACATCGATCTGCCGCCGCAGCCGGTGATCACGCGCGACAACGTCACGATCCACGTCGACTCCGTGGTCTACTGGCAGATCACCGATCCCGTCAAAGCAGTTTACGAGATGAACGATCTCGTCGGCGGCATCGTGCAGCTCACCATCACCGGCATGCGCGCCGTGATGGGCGACATGGACCTGGACCACACGCTGTCACAACGCGATCAGATCAACTCGAAGCTGCGGATCATCCTCGACGAAGCAACCGACAAATGGGGCGTGAAGGTGACGCGCGTCGACGTGAAGAACATCAATCCGCCGGAAGACGTGCGCATCACGATGGAGAAGCAGATGACTGCCGAACGCAATCGGCGCGCATTGGTGTTGCAAGCGGAAGGCGATCGACAAGCCGCGATCACGCGTGCGGAAGGTGAGAAGCAAGCCGCGGTCACGCGCGCCGAGGGCGAGAAACAGTCGGCGATACTTGCAGCGGAAGGCGCAGCGCAAGCGCGGTTGCGAGCTGCTGAAGCTGAGTCTGAGGCGATCGCTCGCGTGGCCCAGGCGATTCCCGGCGGCGATCCGGGACACTACATGATTGCCACACGCTATATCGACAGCATGCGCGACATGACGCGCACTAATAACTCGAAAGTGATCTTCATGCCGATGGAGACGTCGGCGATGTTGTCGAGTGTGGGCGCGATCAAGGAAGTGTTATCGCAAAGCGGCGTGGACACTGGCGAACGAGACAATCCGTCGCCGCCACCGCCGCCGCGTCCGCGCGAGTTGCCTCGGTAACATTTAAGCCACGGATGAACACGGATGAGCACGGATCAGACACGCGGAACGCAGTGGCGGGTGTTCTGCGCGTTTGAGTTGCCGGGGTCGTTGCGCCTTCGCATTAAAGAACACGCTGAACGAGTGCGTGAAGTAGTTACCGACGTGGCGGCGAGTTGGAGCCGGCCGGAGAATATTCACTTGACGATGAAGTTCTTTGGCAACGTGGACCAGACGAAGGCGCCGGTGATCTCGGATGTGCTGGCCCGTGTCGCGAAAGACTCAGCGCCAATTGAAATTACTGTTGGCGGAACCGGCGTTTTTCCGCGTCCGAGCCGTCCGCAAGTGCTCTGGATCGGTATTGACGATCGATCAGGCGCGCTCGCGAAGTTACAAAAACGAGTGGAAGATGAATGTGCGCGTGAAGGTTTTCCGAAAGAGGACCGTGCGTTTAGGCCGCACCTCACGATCGCGCGTATTCGCAACCCGCACAACGCGCATCGTCTCGCCGAAACTCACCTGCACACAGAGTTCACCGCGATCGAACTGGTCCTCAATGAACTCGTGCTGTTTCGCAGTGAGTTGAGTCCGAAAGGATCGAAGTACACGCCACTCTCAAGGAGCCGGCTCGAGAGCTAACGTCTCTTTCCCGGCTTTCGTCACTGCCGCTGCCGTAAACGGAAACTCACGCGGCGTGACCGCGCGCCAATCAGCGAGCTGATCGCTCCAGTGCGGACTCTTCGGCAACCCCGACTCGCCCAGCGCGATCCCGTGCTGCGTTTTGTCCCAATCACTCGGATCCGCAATCAAACGCATCGACACTGACGCGCCGACGTTGACGGTCGCACCGAGCGAACCACCCGTGCCGTTTTGCGGAAACGGCGGCACTGTGAACGCTGCGCCGACGAGCGGCGCCCCGCTGAGTGGATGCGGAAAGCGTACTTTGACCAGATC
>DASXXL010000320.1:0-2211 GCA_036503085.1 Pyrinomonadaceae bacterium
AATAAGCTCGAGGCTGATGGCGCCTTCACGAACGACGCGTGGTGGAGAACCGGTAGCGTCCAACACCGTCGAAGGTTCCGTTACCGTCACTTCACCACCGTCAAAAATCAAGTCGAGACCACGTGAGGGACCGCCGGGAAAATATGCCGCGACTTCTTGCGCGGAGCGCGCGGGTTCGCGTCCCGAAGGGTTTGCGCTCGTAGCAGTCAGAACGCCGCCGCACTCGCGCACCAGCGTTCGCACGTTTTCATCAGCGGGCAGTCTAACACCAACGGTTCCGGTTCCCGCCGTGATCTCTGCCGGCAAATCGGCGACAGCGACGCCGATGATCGTCAGTGGTCCAGGCCAAAACGCGGCGGACGCACGCGCGAACGCTTCCGATCTATCAGCGATCAGCTTCGCAACCCGATCCTCGTCGGAAACCAAAAGCAATATTGGCTTATCGTCTTCGCGGCCTTTCAATTCTCGAATGCGCGCAACCGCCGCGGCATTGAACGGATCCGCGCCGAGTCCGTAAAACGTGTCGGTGCGAAACGCGATCACGCCGCCGCGCGAGATCACTTCGGACGGCGTCAACGTGCCTGTTCCTTCCAGTTTGGATCGACGCGCGTGTGCTTCAACGATGGCGCGTCGAGGACGTTGAGATCGAATCCCGAAACGTAGGGCTTTACTAACGAGTAAGACGACGCGAAGTAGATCGGCACGGCTTTCAACTCTTTCAACGCCTGCGCTTCGGAATCGATAATCGTCACCGGTGGCGGCGCTGGTTCGGGTGAAGGTGTATGGACCATGCCTTCTGTTGTTGCGGCGCGAGGTGTCGTGAGATGCGAATCGCGTTCAAACAACATTCCGAGATTCGTGAGTTCATCAGTCGTCTGCAACACGATGCCGCGGCGCACGACGTCACACTCGCCGGCCTTCGACGCCGCTTCAAACGGCTCCCAATCGCGCAGCAAAATTTCAGTTTGAATGTTCAGCGCCGTGCGCCACATTGTCGCGATCGACTGCGCCACGATGCGCTGCTGTTCGTTGCGGTTCACGAGCAGCCGAATCACGGGAAAGCCGTCGCCGTTTGGATAACCGGCTTGCGCGAGCAAGTCGCGCGCTTTGTTCATGTCGTAATCGAGCAGCTCGGTCTTCTGCACGACTGGTTTCTCGCCGGCCATCGCGTCGGGCAGAAATTTCCCGGCCGGCTCAGTCGCACCGCCGAGATCGACGCGGCTGATGCGTTCGCGATCGATCGCCAGGGCGAGAGCTTCGCGCACGCGCACGTCGTCAAACGGCTCGCGATTCACGTTGAAAACGTAGTAAGTCAGCGCGCCGTAGGTCGAACGACGAAAGTCTTTGTACGGCGCCAATAACTTCAGCGCGAGCGGTTCGAAAGGCGCATTCGTGACGGCGTCGACTTGTCCGTCGCGATAAGCCGAGAGCGCGTCTTCGGGATTCGGCGTGTTGACGAATGTGACGTGGTCGAGCGAGACGGCGTCGCCGTCCCAGTAATTGCGCGCGCGGTCGAGGCGCACTCGATCGGTTTCGGTGGCGGAGAGTTGAAACGCGCCGTTGGAGATCAATTCGTGCGACGCGATCGGCGTTGTTTGCTCGGCGTCGGAAAGTTTCACCGGGCGAAAAACCGGATGGGCCACGAGCGCGGGAAAACTGTTGTCGGCGTGTTGCAGCGTCACCTGTAAGACGTGTTCGTTGATGGCGTGGGCGCCGAACTGAGGCGCTGTTTGTTCTGGTCTTTCCGGTTGCGGCGCGCGCGGTGTTGCGCCTTCGATGTTGGCAAGTAACTCGGTGTGTGGCGCGAGCGCGCCAATCTTCAGAGTGCGTTGCCACGAGCGCACGAAGTCCTGCGCCGTGACTTTTCGCCGTTGGACCAGCGCGCATCATCGCGCAGGTAGAACGTCCAGACGCGGCCATCGTGTGACGATTCCCAGCGCGTCGCGACGCCCGGCACGGGCGCGAGTGTGCGCGGGTCGTAGTCAGTTAATCCTTCGAACAAAGCGCGCACCGCATCGGTATCGGGCGGCGCAGCCGCGAAAGCCGGATCGAACGTCTGCGGCAGACCGCCGTCGCTCCAGCGAAACTCCTGCGCGCGCGGCGGCACGCTCTTGCCGTAATAAGCCGAAGGCTCCTCGTTGAAGCAACCGGTGTAAAGGAGGCAGCCCACGAGCAGCGTTGCGTAAACCGCGGACCAACGCGGACGTCTCA
>DASXXL010000321.1:0-1986 GCA_036503085.1 Pyrinomonadaceae bacterium
CATGCGCACGGGAACCGGCAACGCTGGCTCGATTTCAATGAGTTCTGGCATAATCTCTGGTCGATAAAGGAGACATAATAAATGAAGTTCCGAAATCTATCGATCCTCGTGGCTTTAGTGTTTGTGATCGCGGGCGCGGCCCTCGCGGGTGAGGTTCCAGCGCCGCCGGCGATTGGCTCTACGATTGAAGAATTCACGCTTCCCGACGTCGACGGCGCGGAGCATTCGTTGAAATCGCTCGCCGGCAAAAACGGTACGGTGCTGATCTTTATCGCGGTGCAATGTCCGGTATCGAACGCTTACAACGAGCGCATGGCGCAGCTCGCCGCGGACTACAAAGCCAAAGGCATTAACGTCATCGGTATCAACGCGAACGTCGCCGAAGACGCAGCCGCGGTGAAAGCACACGCGCAGGAACACAAGCTCTCCTTCCCGATTCTGAAAGATCCCGGCAACAAGATCGCCGACAAACTCGGCGCGAGCGTCACGCCCGAAGCGTATTTCCTCGACGCAAATAACAAGCTCCTTTATCACGGTCGCATCGACAACGCGCGCAATCCCGCGCAGCTCGAAACCAGCGACTTGCGTAATGCGCTCGACGCGGCGCTCAGCGGCAAGCCGATCGAAAAGACGGAAGCCAAGGCATTTGGTTGCACTATCAAGCGAGCCTAAGAAATGAGAAGTTGTAAAGCAGTTTTACTAGTAGTTTCGTGTTTGTTGTTGGCCAGTCTGGCGACGCCGGCGCAGAAGAGAAAATACGGCACCGCGAAGACGGCGGTCGCGACACCAGTCGTGACGTCGATCGATACGGACGGGTTGAAGAGTATCGTCACGAAGCAGCGCAGCGGCCCGTTGCTCGTGAACTTCTGGGCCACGTTCTGCGATCCCTGTCGCGATGAGTTTCCCGACCTCGTCAAGATCGACAAGGACTACCGCCCTCAGTCACTCGAGTTCGTGACCGTTTCGCTCGACGACGTCGAGGACATCAAGACCAGCGTGCCGAAATTTCTCGAAGACATGAAAGCGACGATGCCCGCGTATCTGCTCAACGTCAACGATCCGGAGCCCGCGATCAAGCTAATGGACCCGCGTTGGAGCGGCGCTTTGCCGGCGACATTTCTCTACAACGAAAAAGGTGAAGAGGTCTTCAAGCACTACGGACGAGTCGATCCGGCGGAGCTTCGCGCCGCGATCGAAAAGTTGGTCAAGAAAGGTGATGGGCAGTAGGGACAGGCGTTCGCGCCTGTCTTTGGCCTCGCAATGATCACTCCTGAAGTTATCGCCGCCCACAATCTCACTCCGCAAGAATTCGAGCGAATCAAAGAGTTGCTTGGCCGCGAACCGAACCTGACGGAGCTCGGTATCTTCTCCGTCATGTGGTCGGAGCACTGCTCCTACAAATCTTCGCGCATTCATCTCAAACGACTGCCGACAACCGGCGAACGCGTGATCGTTCCACCCGGCGAAAACGCGGGCGTGATCGATCTCGGCGACGGCTGGTGCGCTGCTTTCAAGATCGAGTCGCACAATCATCCATCTTTCATCGAGCCGTTTCAGGGCGCGGCCACCGGCGTCGGCGGCATCCTGCGCGACATCTTCACGATGGGCGCGCGACCAGTGGCGTCGATGAACAGTTTGCGTTTCGGCTCGCTCGATAATCCGCAACACGGACGGCGCAATCGTTCGTTGCTCGCGGGTGTGGTCGCGGGCATCGCGCACTACGGCAATGCGTTCGGCGTTGCGACTGTCGGTGGCGAAGTCGCGTTCGACGATGCTTACGCGCTGAACCCGCTCGTGAACGCGTTTGCGCTCGGTCTCGTCAGGCACGACCAGATCTTCTTCGGTAAAGCGACCGGCATCGGCAATCCGGTTTTGTATGTAGGCGCGAAGACCGGACGCGACGGTATTCACGGAGCGACGATGGCTTCGGCGGAGTTTGACGACGAGGCGTTGGAGAAACGTCCGACGGTCCAGGTTGGCGATCCG
>DASXXL010000322.1:0-3267 GCA_036503085.1 Pyrinomonadaceae bacterium
GTGCTGATCACGCACAATCACCAGGATCACTGTATGTTCGAAACACTGCTGCAACTGCGACACCGGATCAAGAACGTCGTGGTGCCGAAGAACAATGGCGGCTCGCTTGCCGATCCCTCGTTGAAGTTGATCCTGCAGCACGTTGGTTTCGATCAGGTGAGGGAAATCGATGAGATGGAAACGATCGCGGTCGAAGGCGGCGGCATCACCGGGCTGCCTTTCCTCGGTGAACACGCTGATCTCAACATCAGGACCAAAATCGCCTACCTCGTGAACCTCGAAGGCAACACGATGGTCTGCGCCGCCGATTCAAACAACATCGACCCGCATCTCTATCGCAACTTGCAGGATTTCGTTGGCGCGGTCGATGTGTTCTTCGTCGGCATGGAGTGCGACGGCGCGCCGCTTAGCTGGCTTTATGGACCACTACTCACCAAGCCCATGCCGCGCAAAGTGGACCAGTCGCGCCGGTTTGACGGCTCGAACTTCGAAAAGGCGATCGACATAGTCGAGCGGCTGCAGCCGAGCCAGGTTTACGTTTACGCGATGGGCCAGGAACCGTGGCTCACCTATTTGACGTCCATTCAGTACACGGATGAATCGCGTCCGATCGTGGAGTCGAACAAGCTCGTGCAGGAGTGCCGCAACCGCGGCATGACAGCCGAGCGGCTCTACGGACACAAAGAGATCTTCTTGAATCGGGAGTTGCGGCAGAAGTCGATTGCCGCGTGAAGTTTTCGCTTTGGTGAGCGCCTTGGACCAGATAACCGTCGAAAATGTTTCGCCACTGAACCAGCGGCAGAAAGTGCTGTTGGCGGATGCCGGTATGACTCCTGATGCGAGGGAGTTGACGGAGACGTGGAGCTTTGTGTTGCGTGGGCGGGTTGACGAAGAGTTCGTGGCGGCGTGGGAAGAGGTTTGCAAGCGGCGTGCGATGTTACGTACGTCACTGGTTTGGAAGCGCGTTGAGAAGCCGCTGCAAATCGAGCAGCGACAAGCGCGGATAGCAGTGAACCATTTCGACTGGCGCGAGCTCACGGCGGTCGAACAGTTCGCGGAGTTTGGGAAGTTGGTTCGGAGCGAGGAAGAACAGGGATTTAACTTCGCGCAGCCGCCGCTGGTTCGGTTGTCGCTGTGTCGGACGTGTGACGATGAGTATCAGGTTGTTTGTAGCTACTCATCGCTATTGTTCGACAGACGCTCGATTGCATTGCTCTTCGGTGAGGCGCTTGGAACTCACGTGGGCGATGACCATGTTTATCAATTACAGGACTTGGACTATTCGTCAGCGCGTGACTGGTGGACGAGAGCGCTCGCGAATTTTCAGCCAGCAACGTTGACTCCTTCGCGCGGTGTGCAAGAGCCGGAGAGCTTCTACGGCGAGGCGGAGTTGAAGCTGGATCAACGACTGACGGCAGGTCTGGCCCGCATGGCTGTCAGTCTTGAGGTCTCGTTCGACACGGTGATTCGCAGCGCTTGGGCAATAGTGTTGGCGAACTACACTCGTGAAGAACGGGTCGTGGTTGGTGTTAATGCCGCCGAGACTTTGCCGCTGGCGGTAGAGATGGAGTACGGCAGCTCGGTTTCGCAATGGTTGAAAAAACAGGACGCAGCATGGGCGCAGCTTTCGCGATTCGCGCCGGTTCCGATAGCGCTCATTCGCCAGTGGGCCAAGTTAGATGCGAACGTTCGCCTGTTTGAGAGCCGCCTCATGTTGACGCCGCCGGACGAATCAAAGTCTGAAAAAACCGCAGGCTTGATCGTAGAGCCGGCGCGAGCGTTTGCGGTGCATGAGACGCCGTTGCTTATCGAGATCGTTTCGCGCGAACCGCTGACAGTCCGCGCGACTTATGCCACTCAGCTTCTTGATGCAGCAGCCGCTGCTCGTCTGCTACGTCACTTCGAAAAAGCGCTCGCAGCGATGATGGAGCGATTGGACGGTCGAGTTGAAGAGTTGGAGTTGCTAAGCGAATCCGAGCGGCAGCAACTGCGCGAGTGGAATAACACCAAGCGAGAGTACGGACGCGAACGCAGTATCGCAGCCGTGTTTGCAGAGCAGGTACGCGAACGGCCGGAAGCAGTGGCCGTCGCAATCGGCGAGCAGAGTCTGACTTATGCGGAGTTGAATCGACGCGCCAATCAACTGGGCCATTACCTGCGTGAACTCGGAGTTGGACCGGAAGTCTGCGTTGGCCTGTGCGTTGAACGATCCCTTGAGATGATCGTCGGCATGCTCGGCATCCTGAAAGCCGGTGGTGCGTACGTGCCGCTTGATGCGGGCTATCCGACGGAGCGTTTGGCTTACATGCTGCGCGACGCAGGTGTTGTCGTGGTGCTGACGCAGGAATCGCTGCTTGATGCGCTACCCTCGCACTGGGGCCAAGTCGTGAGTCTCGATAGCGATTGGGCAGAGATCGCGACTCGCAGCACGGCGGACGTGATCAGTGAAGCCACGGGCGAGAACCTGGCTTACGTGATGTACACGTCGGGTTCGACCGGCGAGCCGAAGGGCACGGCGATCGTGCAGCGCGCTGTCGTGCGGCTGGTGAAGGAAACGGATTACGCGGAGTTTGGCCCAGCAGAGACGTTCGTGCAGATGGCGCCGCTAACGTTTGACGCTTCAACGTTCGAGGTGTGGGGAAGCTTGCTGAACGGCGCGCAGCTTGTTGTGCTGGAGCCGGGCACGCCGACGCTGGAAGAGCTGGGCGCAGCGCTGCGGCGTTATGAAGTGAGCACGTTGTGGCTGACGGCGGGGTTGTTCCATCTCGTCGTAGATGAGCGGCCGGAAGAGTTGCGCGGGTTGAAGCAATTGTTAGCGGGCGGCGACGTCCTCTCAGTCGGACACATGCGCAAAGCGTTGCAGTCGCTCAACGGCGGCTCGCTGATCAACGGCTATGGACCGACGGAGAACACGACCTTTAGTTGTTGCCAAAGAATCGAGCGCGACACGGAGCTCGGAACGACAGTACCCATCGGTCCACCGATCACCAACACCGAGGCGCACGTGCTGAACGCCCGCTTACAACAGACACCGATCGGACTAATCGGCGAACTGTATCTCGGTGGCGACGGCCTCGCGCGCGGCTATCAACAGCGAACGGATCTGACTGCGGCACGATTCATCCCGCATCCGTACAGCACGCGTGCCGGCGAGCGTTTGTATCGGACCGGCGATCTGGTGCGGTATCAGGCGGACGGGCGGCTGGAGTTCCTGGGGCGAGTAGACAACCAGGTGAAGGTGCGTGGCTTCCGCATCGAGCCCGGCGA
>DASXXL010000323.1:0-7850 GCA_036503085.1 Pyrinomonadaceae bacterium
CTCATCGACGCTGGCAACAAGTTCCTTGCGCACGTCGACGTTTTGGTCTGGCTTGACCGGCTTCGCCTCCTGCTTCTGCTCGGGCTCTTTCTGTTGTTGCGGCACCGGAACCGGAGCAACGAGCGTAGTCAACTCGAGTTCCTGTTCGGTCAGGTGCGCGTCGTACCACAGAATGCCGAAGACAAAGAAGCCCAGCAGCAGCACACCATAGATTAGCGCGGTAATGCCAATGAACGAGCCCTTTCGCGTGATATCGTCTTTGTGCGAACTGGACTCAACTAAATTATCGAACATTGATCTCTATCCTCCGATTCCGGCGCCAAATGGATCAGGGGTTACGAAGTTTTAAGCAGTAACTACCTCGCAAACGTCGATTAAAGTACCGCTTGAGTTCCGTCACTAATGAAGGGGAAACAGCCGCTTCTGCGATATTGAGCACACCGTTTTTGATTGGAAGCCGCTGTGCGAGAAAAAACTCGCCGGCCCGCTCAACACACCGCCGCCGCGCCCAACTTCCTTAACTTCACACTCGCGGGGTCGACACTTGAGATATTTAATTGGCCAGCAACGTGCGCAGTCTAGTCCTCATGACGTTTCAAAGTCAAGCACTAGCACAGACACCCTGGCCCGTTTTTACTTTTTGTGCCTCGTTTGTGACTTATAACTTTACGCCCGCACGGCGATTCGACGCTTTGCTCGGCCCTTTCGACGGCGCTTTGGCCGGAGTGCGCACGCCTCCTTTGAGAGGCTGATTGAAAGCCAAAGCCGCTTGTCGATTTGCCGCTTCAATACGCTGTTCCCACCACACCATGATCGGACTCGCGATCGCTACGGACGAGTAAGTACCGAAGACCACGCCAATCAGCAGGGCGACCGAGAAGCCGCGCAACACTTCACCACCGAACAGGACCATGGCCAATACGGAAAGAAAGACCAGTCCGCTCGTGATGATGGTGCGCGAGAGCGTTTGATTGATTGCGTCGTTAGTAACTTTGTAAAGCGAATCGCGCCGGTGCAGCTTGCGATTCTCGCGGATACGGTCAAACACGACGATCGTGTCGTTGACGGAGAAACCTACAAGAGTCAGCAAGGCCGCAATCACCGTCAGGCTCACTTCGAATTGAAAGATCGAGAAGAAGCCGAGCGTCACGAGCACGTCGTGGAACACGGCGATGACGGCCGCGGCGCCGTAGGTCCATTCGAAGCGAAATGCGATGTAGATCAGGATGCCGACGAGAGCTGCAAGTGTGACGGCGATCGCTTTATTGCGTAGTTGCGCGCCGGCGACGGCGCCGACGGCGTCGGTACCTATTATCTTGTAAGTGGCGTTCGCATCGTTCTCCAGATCGAGGTTGGGCGCGGCTTCCTTGCCAAACGTGTTCAGCGCTTCGCGCACCTTGACTCTGCCGTCCTGTCCTTCGCCTTCTAACGGCACTTTAATCAGAACCGTGTCTGTCTTGTCGGTTACGGGCTGCACGACGGCATCGTGCACGCCTTTGCTGACCAGCGCCGAACGAATCGTTTCGTCGTTCGGCCGCTGTTTGAACTTTGCCGTGACCACGGTGCCGCCTTTGAAGTCGACTCCGAGATTGAAAGCCTGGCCGCCGGTGGCTTGCCGTACGATTGCGGACGCCAAACCCGCCAACATCAACAACACGGAGACACCGATGAACCACACCCGGTTTCCCAACCAATCGATCTTAACGTCGTGCAGAATCTGAAGCATGATGAATCTCTAACTAAATACTGAGCGACTCCACTCGCTCTTTCCGGTCGAGGTGCCACATGAAAATCGTACGCGAGACGTAGACGGCCGAGAACAGGTTCACCAGCAGTCCAATCACCAGCGTCACGGCAAAACCACGAATCGGTCCGGTGCCAAACACGAACAGGAACAACGACGAGATGATCGTCGTCACGTGCGTGTCGATAATCGTAATGAACGCGTGGCCAAAGCCCTGATCGACGGCCGAAGGAATCGTTTTGCCGGAGCGCAATTCCTCACGAATACGTTCGAAGATCAGCACATTGGAGTCGACCGCCATACCGATCGTCAAAATGATGCCGGCGATACCCGGCAAAGTCAGCGTCGCGCCGAAAACAATCAGCCCGGCCAGCATCAGCATCATGTTCAGCAGCAACGCGACCACTGCGTTAACGCCCGAGCCGCGGTAGTAAACCAGCATGAACAGCACGACGAGCGCGAGGCCCACCAGCGAAGCACGCACGCCGGCGCGAATCGAATCCTGGCCGAGGCTTGGTCCAACTGTTCTTTCTTCGAGATATTCGATCGGCGCGGGTAGTGCGCCGGAACGCAGCGTGAGCGCGAGATCTTCAGCCGAGTTCTTGGTGAAACGGCCGGTGATCTGTCCCTGGTCGTAAATCTGCGACTTGATGTAAGCGATTGATTTGACTTCGCCGTTGAGGACGACGCCCATGTACTCGTTGATGTGCGCGCCGGTCCACGCGCCAAACTTGTCGGCGCCGCCTTTCTTGAGCGAGAAGTTGATCTCAAAGTCCTCGGAACGGCCGCCCTGACTGCCAACCGCGCTCGCGTTGCGCAACTCACTGCCGTCGATGATCGCGGGCACTTCCACCACGACCCACTGTTTCGGTTTTTGCGCCTGGTCCTGCGAACCGTTCGCCGTCGGTTCGATTCGTTCCTGATAAGGCAGGACTTTACGATTCGGCGGCACGACACCGCCGCTGCCGAGCGAATTAATCGCTTCCGCTTCACTCGTATAGGTCGTCGCCGGCGACGGGCTCGGCGGTCCGACGACGTGAACGAGCTCGAGTCGTGATTCGCCTTGAAGAATAGCTTTTACGCGTTCCGGATCCTGCACGCCGGGCATCTGCAAAAGTATCTGGTGCGAGCTCTGCGCGCCGTGTGTTTGCAGTGTCGGTTCTGTGATGCCGAGCGCGTTGATACGGCTCTCGATGATGTTCAGGGCCTGCTGGGTCGCGTTATCGGCGAGCGTACGCTGGGCCGCTTGCGTCATCGTCCAGGTCAAGCGGCCGCCGGAAGTGCTATAGCCCCAAACGGACGTGTCACCGAGCTCGACCTTCTTTTGCACCGCTTCCTTGATCTCTTCGGCCTTCGAAGCGTCGGCTGGTTCGAGTGTGACGCGATAATTGCCGCCGCTCGTGTCAGCCTGGCCGCCTTTGACTTCGTAACCGGCGTCTTTCGCTGCGTTTTGCGCGGCCACGTAGTTCTCTTCCGTGAGCCGCCGCAAATACTCTTCGGTCTTCACGCGCATCACGAGGTGCGAGCCGCCCTGAAGGTCGAGACCGAGATGAATGTTGGAAGCGAGAGTCGCCTTGATGCCGCTCCACGTGAAGTCTTTGAGATGGGGACGGCGGCGCGGGCCGATTACGAGATAGAGACCAATGATCGTAACTACTACAATGATGATTGTGCGTTGGAGGAGGTTCTTTTTCTTCATCGCGAAACTTCTAAAACTAGGTCGCTTGTTTCCCTTCGTCGTCGATACCGGCTATTGCCGACCGGGCAATCTCCAGTATCGATTTGTCGGCGCTGCGAATAAGAAAACTGGTATCGCGAACAGTCGTAATAACGCCGATCACGCCGCCTGTAGTGACGATGCGGTCGCCAATCTTTAAGTTGGCTATCGTGTCCTGAAGCTGCCGCTGTCGCCTTTGTTGAGGCCTTATTATTAGGAAGTAGAAGACCAGGATAATGAGCAGGATGGGCATCAAACTAATCAACCCGCCTGCACCGCCCTGGAAGAGTAGGAACATAGTCATTTGTAATTGAACAAACAGACGCGGCCAGCTCGCGAACCTTTATTCACCATTCGCACCCAGCCGCTCGGTGAACTCTCGCCGAAATTTTGGGAAATCGCCAGACCGGATAGATTGCCTCACACCTCGCATGGTGTCAAGGAAGAACGCCAGATTGTGATGGGTCAATAAGATGCTCGCCAGCATCTCGCCGCTGAGGTAAAGATGGCGCAAATATGAGCGCGTGTGTCGCCGACAGACCGAACAGTTGCACGACTCGTCGAGCGGTCGCTGGTCCTTCACCCACTGCGCGTTCTTGATGTTCAACTTGCCAGCCGACGTGAACGCCTGCCCGGTGCGGCCGTTGCGAGTCGGGAGGACACAGTCGAACATGTCGACACCGCGAGCGACGGCTTCGATCAGATCTTCGGGAGTGCCGACACCCATCAGGTAGCGCGGAGACTCCGACGGCATGCGCGGCGCGATGTCGTTGATGACGTCGAACATGACCGACTTCTCTTCGCCGACGCTCAAACCGCCGATCGCGTAGCCGTCGAAGCCGATCTCTACGGTTTGTTCGAGGCTGCGACGGCGCAGATCGAGATGACCCGCACCTTGCACGATGCCAAACAGCGCCTGTCGTCCGCTGAGTCCGATATTTTCAGACGAGTCGAGACGACCGGTGTCAGCGCCTTCGTCCTGAAGCCGATCGAAGGCGACTCGCGAACGTCGCGCCCAACGCGCGGTCAATTCCATGCTGCGTTCGGTTTCTTCATGCGTCGCCTGTCCCGGAGCGCACTCGTCAAAGACCATCACGATGTCAGAACCAAGCGCGGCCTGAACTTCCATCGACACTTCAGGCGATAGAAATTTGCGCGAGCCGTCGACGTGCGACCGAAACTCAGTGCCTTCTTCGCTGATCTTCCTCAGATCGCCAAGGCTCCAGACCTGAAAGCCACCAGAGTCCGTGAGCAGCGCACGGTTCCAACCGATGAAGCGATGCAGACCGCCGGCGGATCTGATCACATCGATCCCGGGCCGCAGCCAAAGATGGTAGGTGTTACCGAGAATGATCTTCGCGTCCAAGTCGCGCGATTCGAGTTCTTCGAAGCGAATGCCTTTAACAGTACCGGCAGTGCCGACGGGCATAAACACCGGCGTCTCGATCTGTCCGCGCCGCGTTGTGATGACACCCGCGCGCGCCGCACCGTCCTGCGCTTCGACCTCGAAACTAAGCGGAAAAAAAGTTGACTTCATTATGAAAGTGAAATAAGGTGCGCGCCACTTTCGCGCGAACGGCTATTCCCCCGAGCCTTGATGAGAACCGTATTCATAATCTGCTTCGTAGTCGCGCTCGTCTTGTTCTATTCGGTCTCCGGTCTAACTCAGGACGACACCACGCCCACAGCAATCAGCTCAAGAATCGCAGAATTAACTCCACCTGACAAAGACATCCCCGATAACCCGATTGTTCTCGCCGATGAGATCCGGCAGATCAACGAAGAGCTTGAAGAGACACGCAAGTCGGAGGATTCGCTCCAACGGCAGATCAAGAGCCTGAATCTAACGAAGGACCGCGCGAACAAGGCACTCCAGGAAATTACAGCGCTCGACTGTAATGCTTCGCCGCCCAATCTTCCGTCGCTCATGGATGAGATCGATCGCGTGGCCCGTCCGCTGGCAAATCCGCTCGACGACGACACCATCAGTCCATGGGCCAACGTGTCCACGCGAGACATCCGAACCCTCGCGCCGAAAGAGCAGTGTGAGAAGTTGAAGACGATGACGGCGGATCCGGACCTCGCAACCTTTATCGACAAACAGCAGAGCCAACTCGCTGAAGTGAAAAACGTAACCGACCAATTGCTCGAAGCTCTCCAAAAACGACGGGCAGCACTCGTTACGAACAATCAAGTCGCGGAAACGAAACAGGATATCTTCCAGTATCTCTGGGTGATCATCGGCGTCATAGGTCTACTCAGCATCGGCACGATCTTCGTCATCAAGTCGTTTCCGCCACAACTTCAGGAGCAATGGGTCGCGTCGGGACAGGTAATTCAGTTTGTGACCGTCATGATCCTCTTGAGCGTCATCATGGCTTTAGGTCTTGCTTCGATACTGAAGGAGAACACGCTCGGCACGCTGCTTGGTGGAATCGCCGGTTACGTTTTGTCGCAGGGTGTCGGCCGCGCTGCGGCTCAGGCCGTGAAAGAAGGAATACTTAAAGGAGCCCAAGCGGCTGTCGCAGCGACACCACCAACCTTAGCGGCGATCACTCCGAACAGTGGACCAGCCGCAGGTGGCACTGCCGTCATCATCACCGGCACCGGCTTTGACTCAGTCACGGGCGTGACGTTCGGCGGCACTGCCGGAACAATCACTCATCAAAACAGCACGGCGCTCGAAGTCACCACGCCATGTGGTGAGACCGGAGTTGTAGACGTTGTGGTCACGAGTAAAGAAGGGCACAACGTGACCTGGACCGGTGGTTTCACGTTCACTTAAAAACCTTCAACGGGCTTTGCCCGAAAAGTCCCTTGCCGAACTGATTTCTCTGTGAATCTCCGTGTTCTCTGTGTCTCTGGGGTTGTTTTTGCTGGAAATAGTGAACCACAGAGACACAGAGAACACGGAGATTCACAGAGGAGAGACTGTATGCCGACTTTTCGGGCAAAGCCCCTTCAACGCTTCGACTTCTTGTGCTTCTCGATGATCTTCAACGGCGTCGCGAAGAAATCGAACTCCTCACGCAAGCGATTCAACAAGTAACGCTCGTACGAAAAGTGCAGTCCCGGTTTGCCGCCGGAAGTGAACACGACAAACTTCGGCGGCCGCACGCCCACCTGCGTCAGATACTGAACTTTCAAACGTGAAAATCCGCTGCGGCCGGGCGTGGGCGCAGTACCACCGCGCGGCTGCGCGATCGCGCGTTCGAAGAAGTCGTTCAACTGCGACGTCGGCACGCGACGATTACGCGCTTCATCCGCACGCAACACCAACGGCAGGATTCGTTCGACGCGTTGTCCCGTCAACGCCGAGATCGTGATCACCGGCGCCCATTCCAGAAACTTCATCTTGTCACGCAAGCTACGTTCAAACTCCATCGCCGTATTCGTCTCTTTGTCCGCAAGCGCGTCCCACTTGTTCACCGCGATGATGATCGAGCAGCCGGCGTCAATCGCATAGCCCGCAATATTTGCGTCGAGCGCCGTCACACCTTCAAGCGCATCGATCAAAACAATCGCTACGTCGGCGCGTTCGAGACTCTTGCGCGCCATGATGACCGACAACTTCTCCGCCATCTCGTCCGTCTTTCCCTTGCGCCGAATTCCGGCCGTGTCGATCAACCGAAACTTTCGCTCGGGCGTTTCCAGCACCGTGTCGATCGCATCGCGCGTCGTTCCCGCCACCGGCGACACGATCACGCGATCTTCACCAAGGAGTCGATTCAACAACGACGACTTCCCCACATTCGGGCGGCCCACAATCGCCAGCCCTAACTCCCTTTCTTCATCCGTGTCATCGGTGTTCATCTGTGGCAACAACTCCACAGCGCCGTCCAACAGCTCGCCGATCCCAATCCCCTGCTCCGCCGACACCGGATACACGGCTTCAAACCCAAACTGATAAAACTCCACGCTCTCGCTCTCGAGGCTCGACGAATCAGTCTTGTTCGCTGCCACCAGCACCGGTTTGCCCGTTTCGCGCAGCAGCCCCGCGAGTTCTTCGTCGAGCTGCGTGATTCCTTTGCGCGCGTCGACGACCCAGATCAGCAGTTGCGACTCGTCAATCGCCTTGCCGGCCTGCTTAAAGATGTTCGCCGGAATGACCGCATCGTCGTCCGGCACGATGCCGCCCGTGTCGATCAGCGAAAACTTCATCCCCGACCATTCGACTTCGCCGTAGATGCGATCGCGCGTGATCCCCGGCTCATCGCCGACGATCGCGCGACGTTGTCCAATCAGACGATTGAACAGCGTCGACTTCCCCACATTCGGACGGCCCACGATGGCCACCATGGCTCGCTTTGTTTCCATCAGAGGTTGCTAGCTTACAGGGCGTTCTAATCCGGCATCAATCCGTGGTATAAGCCTCTGGTCTTTGAGTTC
>DASXXL010000324.1:0-3178 GCA_036503085.1 Pyrinomonadaceae bacterium
CGATTCACGATACCAGCGATGGCCCGACGCATACTCGCGATCGGTCGGACGCAAACGCGACAACGAACGGTTCGGATCGATGTGCGCACACGCCACATGAATCGCATTGATCGCCGCCATCGGCGCGACATACGAATTCAGAATCGACGGGCTCGCCACCGGCGTCATCAGATATCCATCGCAGAAACGCGCAATCGGTGAAGTACTGCTATCCGTAATCCCAAACGTCGGCACGCCGTGTTTGCGCGCGTGCTGCACCGCCTCAACTGTGTCTCGCAAACACTGACCAAAACTAATCGCGATCAAAGCGTCTTTCGCCGTCAACACCTCAACCTTGTATTGCAGATTGCCGCTACTCCCAATCGGCGCCTCAGCGTCGAAACCGAGCGCGAGCAATCCATAAGCGAGGTAGTACGAAAGCGACGCCGCGAAATCGAGACCCACTACCAACACATGACGCGAACGCTTGATGGTCCGCGCCAACTCGATCACTTTCTGCTTCTCGAGATTGGCATTGAGATTGTTGAGATTCTCCAACGCTTTCTCGAACGCCTGGCCCACGTGATCGGCAACGCTGCGCTTCTCACGCGTCGCCGCCTTCAGCACGGTGTAAGGCGTGATGCGCGCGACGAAGTGCTGCCGCAGATCAGAAGCGAAGTCAGCGAACGTTTTGTAACCGAGAACTTGCGTCGTGCGAAGGATCGTCGTCGCGTCGACGCGATAACGTTTCGCCATCTCGCGCGACGAGAGGAAACAGGTCTCGTCGGCGGAGTCGAGGATCGCGTGCACCAACCGCTGTCGCCGCGGGTTCAACTTCGTACGCGCTTTCGCGAAACGCGCGTCGAGCGCGGTCGGCGGCTCCTTGCCGTTCGCGCTCTCAACCGCAAGCAGCGGCTGCTTGCGCGCTTTAGCAGGCTTCTTCACGCGGCGCTTCACAGGCTTTGATTTTGTTCGTTTTGAGGTACTCACGTTGCGACTAAGATAGTCGAGGTCCATGTCGAATCCAACCCAAAATCGCGCGCGCGTGTGGTAATCTGAATGCCCGTGTCCAGCGCGACAGAAACGTCAAACATTTCCATTCGCCCCATCGAGACTTTCGCGGAGTTGCGCGCCGTCGAGGAACTGCAAAAGGAAGTTTGGGGCGTTCCCGATCTCGACGTCGTGCCGCTCACGCATCTCGTCGCGGTGCAAGCAGCGGGCGGCGTGCTGCTCGGCGCCTTCGATCGCCAAACGCTGGTCGGATTCGTTTACGGTTTCGTGGCCCAGGAAGACCGCGAGATAGCGCACCATTCGCACATGCTCGCTGTGAAGCCTGCTTACCGCAATTTCAATCTCGGTTACAAACTGAAGCTCGCGCAACGTGAAGCGGTCCTGGCGCAGGGCATCAACCTGATCACCTGGACGTTCGATCCGTTGCAGAGTCTGAATGCTTACTTCAACTTCACGAAGCTCGGTGTGATCTCCGATCGTTACGTGATCAACTTCTACGGCGAAGAAGCAACAAGCTTTCTGCACCAGACGGGAACGGATCGCTTTTGGGTGAAGTGGCTGTTGACGAGCGACCGTGTGGTCCAACGACTCAAAGCGACCAAGCCGTTGCTGGAGAATCCGTCTGACAAACTGCTGATCGAGATCCCGAGCGACATCAACACGCTGCAGGAGCAGAATCCCGAACTCGCGCTTGAGTGGCGCGAGCGCACGCGACGCGAATTCATCGCCGCGATTGATGCCGGCTACATTGTGCGGGATTTTTATCGCGAGGGGGAAAAGGGGATTTACATTTTAGGCAAATGAAAAGCGTACTCAGACAAATCGGCATCGTCCTTCTCATCGCGCTCGCTGCTTCGGCCGCGCAGCTCAACGCACCAAAGCCCGCGCCTGCGCCGACACGCTGGCTCGGACTGATCGGCGAGTACGGTCCCGACAACAACATCCTCTACATTCTGGAAAAGGGCGCGAAACTCCAGGCCTCTTTCAAACGCGCCGAGCCCGAACCACTCAAGCCGATCTCGCGCGATGTTTTCACGTTCACCGCCAGTGGGCCACACGCAAACCAGCGTCTCATCTTCACGCGCGACGCCCGAGGCCACGCTACCGAAGTCAAACTCGACACTACAACGCTCGCGCGCCGCAGCATCGAACCGGAAGCCGGCGCGAACCAACTGCGCGTCACACCCGTTCGCCCAGTCGCCGAACTGCTCAAGGAAGCGCTCACCGCACGACCACCCGCGGAAAGCGGAAACTTTCGTCAACCCGAACTCGTCGAACTAACCAAACTCGATCCGACGATCCGTCTCGACGTTCGCTACGCAACTACAAACAACCTGTTCGGTTCAGTTTTCTACGCCGAGCCGCGCGCATTCATGCAACGGCCCGCGGCCGAAGCGCTCGTGCGTGTCAATCAAAAGCTGAAATCGCTGGGCTACGGCTTGCTGGTCCATGACGCTTACCGCCCGTGGTACGTGACTAAAGTCTTTTGGGACGCCACGCCCAACGACAAGAAGATCTTCGTCGCCGATCCGAGCAAGGGCTCGCGTCACAATCGCGGCTGCGCGGTCGATATCACGCTCTACGATTTAAAGACGAAGAAGCCCATCGAGATGGTCAGCACCTACGACGAGACCACGGATCGGGCGTATCCGAATTATCCCGGCGGCACTTCCCTGCAGCGCTGGCATCGCGATCTGCTGCGCGCTGCGATGGAAGCGGAAGGCTTCACGGTTTACGAAGCCGAGTGGTGGCACTTCGATTACAAAGACTGGCAGCAGTATCCACTCCTCAACATCCGTTTCGATCAGATCTCAGCCCGTTAGCGACTGCACGACGCTCAGCAAACGGGGATGGCGCAGCTTGCCATGCTTGGTCCACTCGATGAAGCCGACGCTCACTTCTATCTCCGGTCGCACCCAGTGTGCGCGCACGCGCGGCAGCCCGACTGCTTTTGTAAACGGCGCCTTTGGTATTTCCAGTTGATCCAAACGGACGCGCAGTTCGAGCAGTAGCTTTGTGTCGAAACCAGTGCCGATCTTTCCCGCAAAAACGAAGTCGCTATCTTTGTAATAACCAACGAGCAGCGCACCGAGACCGACGCGTTTGCCCTGCGGATCAGTAAAGCCGCCAACGATGAAGTTCTGCGCGAGTTCGCACTTCATCTTTAACCAATTGCGCGAGCGGCGGT
>DASXXL010000325.1:0-2817 GCA_036503085.1 Pyrinomonadaceae bacterium
GCTTCTCACGGAGGCTCGACAATGATAAGAACCCTTGCATGGCCCACATTGTTGCTCCTGATCGCGTTTTCTTTTCCCGGTCTCGCCGTACGGCCGCCGGCCCAACAAGCACCATCGCCATCGGCCCAGCAAACAGACGACGCCGCGTTTCAGCAGGAGTTGGAGAAAGGAAAAGAGCTCTTTCGGCAGCGCAAATACGATGACGCGATAAAGAGCTTCCGGCGCGCCAACGATCTGCGCGACAAGAAGTGCGCCGTCTGTTATGGCTGGCTCGCGGAGACTTACCTGTCGCTCGAGGCTTACAAGAACGTCATCACGTCCGCGGACAAAGCAGTGACGCTCGCGCCCACGGACACGCAACTGCTCATCAAGGCTTACAACAACAAAGGTCTCGCGCTGCAAGCGTTGGCCGACAAGAAGGACCAGGAAAAACTGCTAGCGGCCGAGGCTGTGTTTCGGTTAGGGCTTGCGCAGCCAAGCGCGCCCGCGATTCTTCGTTACAACCTCGGCGTCACGCTGTTGCAGGAGAATCGCGATCCCGAAGGTTTGGCGGAGTTGAAGCAATACGTGCAGGCGGATCCGAAAGGTTCTTACGTCGCGCTGGCGAAGAAGATGATCGACAACCCGCGTCGCGCGCGTGAGAACTTTGCACCGGACTTTGCTTTCACTTCTTTGGACGGCGACTACGTGTCGCTCGAAGACTTGCGCGGGAAAGTCGTCGTGCTCGACTTCTGGGCCACGTGGTGTGGACCGTGCACCGCATCAGTGCCGGACCTGCGCAACCTGCATAAGAAATACGTGGGTAACCAGTCGTTCGTGATGATCGGGATCAGCGCCGACTTCGATGATCAAGCATGGCGAACTTTTACGTCGCAGAACAATATGCTGTGGACGCACTATCGCGATCAGGATCGAAAGATTCAGCGCGCGTTTGGGATCCACGCGTATCCGACCTACATCGTGATCGATCACGAGGGCATCTGGCGCTACCAGAGCATCGGCGCCGGTTACCGCAGCGCGATCGGTCTTGAAGACGCGATACGCAAATATCTCGCGCTCGCCGGAAAGAGCAGCGCTGCGCGCTGAAACCGGCCACGGATTTCACAGATAAACACGGATCAGAAGGTGAGCTTCGCGAGACCACCGTTTGCGCCTGCGGCCCAACCGGTTTGTGCGTGAGGGACGAAGCTGAACGTGTCGAAGCCGCGGCCTTCGATTGGCGACCACGTTTGTCCGTCATCGAGCGAGTAGTCCGCGCCTGATGGTCCAACCGCGATCAATGCGGGCGTCTTCATGCCGGGCACGTACGCGACCACCGAACGAAACCCCGAAAGACCCTTCACGAGCCTCCACGTTGCGCCGCCGTCGTTCGTGACGGCGAGATTGTTGACTGCCTCTTGCTCCTTTTGATAGTCGCCACCGACGATCACGCCATGCTTCGCATCGCGAAACGCGATCGAGAAGATTCCCGTGGAAGGACCAGCCGCGAGTGGCGTGTCTGCCACTTGCCACGTATGTCCGCCGTCAGACGTGCGCAACACGCGCGCCTTCGCCGCTGCGCCGGTGCCGATCCACGCATGGGTTTTGCCAAACACGGCGATGTTGGTGCCGCTCGCGGCAAACGCGCCTTCATTTCCGAGTGCAGGCGGCAGATTTGCAGGTGACACGCGTCTCCACGTTGCGCCGCCATCCTCAGTCAGCAAAATGTAGAACTGCAGGTCAACCGAATCTCCGAAGACGACCCCGTGTTTCGCATCCCAAAACGACATCGCATCGAGAAACGCTTTCGGATCGTCATTCCTGAACTGCATGGTCCAGGTCGCGCCGGCGTCCGTGGTTTTGTAAATGCGCGACGCCGGACCGTTGCCGATGCTGAGCACGTACGCAGTCTGCGCATCGATCGCGTCGATGTCGCGAAAGTCGAGCGCCTCGTTCGTGACATTCAACTTATTCCACGTCGCGCCACCGTCAGTCGTGCGCAACACCGTCGCACCCGAACCACTGGCCCAAGCGACGCGTTCACTCACCGCACTAACGCCACGCAAACGCGCTGTCACGCCGCTGGTCTGCAACGTCCAATGCGGCGCAAAAACGAGCGCCATACTCAGCAAAACCAATCCGTGTTTCATCTGTGTCATCCGTGGCCTACCTGCCTCGTCTCAAGCACGCATTCAACTCCGGCGTCGGCGTGAACCCGCAGTCACCATTGGCCTGCCGCTCGCACGTCGCCTTCTTGTAACACTCATATTCCGTCTTGTACTCGCACGTCGTGATCACTTCCTGGTCCGAACAAACCTGACCCGAACAGCCCGTCTTCATACACGGCTTGAGTGATCCAGACGTCCCCTTGCCCGCGCCGGCGCGCAAATAAAACTGCGTCGCCTTCAGCATCACCGAGCGTCCTGCTGGTCCCCTCACCGGCGTGTGATCGCCGCTGACGAGTATCCCATCCGTTGAAGTCATCGCCTGTGTTGCTTCGCTCAACAAATTGTCCGGCGCGCCCGCGCTGCTCAGATCAATGCCTGCCATATCGCGGCTCTGCGTTGTATTGAGTTTCGCTTCGTGATGCGTCGCGCACGGCGCCGCAATACAGCGAATGCCGCGGTCACGCACACGAAAGAATGTTCCCGATGGTTGATTCGCACTCGCGGCCTGCCAAACTTCCGTCACGCGCAACACACCGAAGCGCCCGTTTCGATTGCCTTGCAAACGCATCGTGCCGCGCAACAGCGCGCGATCGCTGTCAGGTTCGGCTTGGCCGTTCCATTCAATGCTGGCGACGTAACATTCGGAACCCCAGCGATTATCAGCGCAACG
>DASXXL010000326.1:0-2649 GCA_036503085.1 Pyrinomonadaceae bacterium
CTGTTTCTCGCTCGGCATCAAGACGCCCGTCGGCACGATCATTCACACCGGCGATTACAAGGTTGACGAGACGCCCGTAATCGGCGAGCCGATAGATCTCAGATCATTCAGGCGCTACGGGCAGGACGGCGTGCTCGCGCTGCTTTCCGATTCGACGAACGCGACCGTTCCCGGCCGCACGCCTTCGGAACGCGCGGTTATTCCCGCGTTCGAGGAGATCTTCTCGGAAGCAAAAGGACGCATCATCGTGGCGGCGTTTGCGTCGTCGATTCATCGTTTGCAGATCGTGCTCGACGTGTCGCAACAGTTCAACCGGCACGTTTGCGTGCTGGGCCGTTCGATGCAGAAGAACGTGGAAGTGGCCGAGCGGCTCGGTTACCTCGACATTCCCGACGGGCTGATCGTTTCGCTGAACGAAGCGAAGTTGATGAGCGATCACGAGGTGGTGTTTCTCGTCACCGGCTCGCAGGGCGAGGCGCGCGCGGCGCTCTCGCAAATGGCGATGCAGAGTTACAAGGGACTGATGGTCGAGGAAGGCGACACAGTCGTGCTTTCGGCGCGCATCATTCCCGGCAACGAGCGTCTGATCTCGCGGATGATCGGTTTCATTTACAAGCGCGGCGCCAACATCATCGAGGAGAAGCGGCGGTTGGTCCACGTCAGCGGCCACGCGTCGCAGGAAGACATTCGCATCATGACCGAAGCCGTGCGGCCGAAGTTTGTCGTGCCGATTCACGGCGAGTACCGGATGCTTTTCCGGCACAAGGAGTTTGTGAAGAACCATCTCGGCTACGCGGAAGAGAACATCATCCTGATCGAAAATGGCGACGTGCTCGAGCTCGACGGCGAGCGTGCCGTTGTTGTCGACAAACGCGAGATTGGCCGCACATTTATAGACGAGAGTGGTTTTGAAGAAATCGCCAGCGACACGGTGCGCGAACGTAAGCAGTTGGCATACGAAGGCACGATCACGGTCGTGGTGACAATCGCTGAAGGCTCGGGCCAGTTGCAGGAGGAGCCGCGGATCGTCGCGCGGGGCGTGCGTGGGTTATCGGCCAACGGATTCGGCAGCAATGGCGCGAACTACTTGATGAGCGAAGCGAAGCGAGTGGTGACGTCGTCGATCACCGGCGCATCGCGGCAGACCTTGTCAGACGAGACGTTGTTGAAAGAGCACGTGCGCGTGGAGTTGAAGCGGTTCATTCAGAAGCAGACCGGCGCGCGGCCGGTGATCATGCCCGTAATAGTGCTGGTTTAGTTACGTCACTTGAGCCACAAAGAGGCACAAAAGGCACAACAGAGTAGAAGAGATAGAGCGCGTTGACTCTTTTTGTGCTTCTTGTGCCTCTTTGTGGCGAGATAATCTTGAACTCGAACTACTGGGACAACAAGACGGTTCTGATCACGGGCGCTTCGTCCGGGATCGGTAAAGGTCTGTCGCTGGAGATCGCCGCGCGCGGCGGACGGCTCGGCCTGGTCGCGCGTCGCGAAGACATGCTTAATGAGCTTGTCGGCGAGATTCGCTCGCGCAAGGGAACAGCGATCGCTGTCGCCGCAGACGTGCGCGATGCGAATGCGATGAAACAGGCCGCGGATCGCCTGCGCGCGGAGCTTGGTCCAATCGACGTGCTGATCGCGAATGCGGGCGTCGGCACGACGGACTACGTCAATCGCCTCGACCCGCAACAGGTCGCTGACGTCATCAACATCAACGTGATCGGTGCGGTGAACAGCGTGGCCGCGGTGTTGCCGGAGATGGTCGAGCGCAAGAGCGGGCAGCTCGTAGCCATTGCGAGTCTCGCGGCGTATCGGGGCTTGGCGAAGTCGGCAGCGTACTCAGCGAGTAAAGCGGCGCTTTCGTCATTTTTCGAGAGCTTGCGGATCGATCTGCGCCCGACCGGCGTCAAGGTTTCGATCATCTACCCGGGTTTTATTAAGACGCCTTTAACTTCAGGCCGCATGGCGAAGATGCCGTACCTGATGGAGCTCGACGATGGCGTCAAGAAGATTCTTTGGGCCATCGAAAAAGGCAAGAAGAGTTACGCCTTTCCGTGGCAACTCGCAACGATCGTCCGTTCCAGTTTGATCATGCCACCTTCGCTCTACGATTGGATCGCAGAAAGGAATTCTTTCCGAGAGTGACAATCCTTCAAGCTATCTTTCTCGGCCTCGTACAGGGCCTGACCGAATTCATTCCCGTTAGTTCGACTGCTCATCTCGTTTTTGCCGCGCGCCTCGTGAATCTGTTCGGCGGCGCCGACAAGACGCTGCAAGCCGAACAGACCACCGCCACGATCGCGGTGATTCAACTCGGCACGTTGCTCGCCGTGCTGATCTACTTCGCGCGCGATATCGTCAACATCCTGCGCGCGTTTATCGGCGACCACATCGCGTGGTTCAGCGGACGCGCTGACGTCGGACGACCGAAACTCTCGCGCGATGCGTGGCTCGGTTGGCTCGTGATCATCGGTTCGCTTCCGGTCGGCGTCATCGGGCTGCTGCTCAAGAAGCAGATCGAGGGAACGTTTACGAAGAACCTGTGGGTGATTGCGACGATGATGATCGTCATCGGCGTTTTGATGATGATTGCCGAGATTGTCAGCAGGCATGAGCGTGGCATGGACCAACTGCGGGTCGGCGACGCCCTTG
>DASXXL010000327.1:0-4454 GCA_036503085.1 Pyrinomonadaceae bacterium
GGAAGAGTACGCGATGGCTTTTGTTGCTGGTAATCTGCGCATCGTGTTGTTGTCGACGCACGTGCCGCTCGCGGAAGCGATTAGATTAGTCGAGCGCGATCGCATCGTGAGTCGGGTGAACCTGACGAATCGCGAGTTGCAACGCTGGGGCATTGAGAAACCGCGCATCGCGGTGGCGGCTTTGAATCCGCACGGCGCTGAAGGCGGACTATTCGGCGTAGAAGAAGCTTCGGAGATCGTGCCCGCGATCGAGGCGTGCCGGCGTGACGATATGAACGTGCAGGGACCTTTCTCGGCTGACACAGTTTTCCTGCGCGCGTCGCGTGGCGAGTTTGATGCTGTCATCGCAAACTATCACGATCAGGCGATGATTCCGGTGAAGTGTTTGTCGTTTGGTGAAGCAGTGAACGTGACTTTAGGTCTGCCGTTCATCAGGACTTCGGTGGACCACGGCACGGCTTTTGACATTGCGGGCAAAGGTATCGCGGAGCATTCGAGTATGGTGGCCGCGATCAAACTCGCTGCCGAGCTCTCGACGAGGGCCGGCGAGAGTTGCCGCCCGGTGGAAGTCTGACTACTTATGTGGGAGTGAGTAACCTTACATGGAAAACGAGAACGCAATGAATACCGAGGCTGGCTCGCGCGGCCGCATGCTCGTCGCTGATGACGATCCGGCAATACTGAGGCTCGTCGCCACGATTCTCGAGAAGGAGAACTTCACTGTGGTCACGGCGCGTGACGGGCGCGAAGCTTACAAATTGTTACAGGCAGATCCGAACTTTACTGCGGCGATTCTGGACGTAGTAATGCCACACATCTCCGGACCAGAACTCGTGCGCTACATGAAAGCCGAGGAGCGTCTGCGCACGATTCCGGTGATGATGATGACGGCCGAGCAGGATCCGAAGCTTTCGTCTGACAGTTTCTCCGCGGGCGCGATCGTGTTTCTGCCAAAGCCGTTCACGACTGCGCAACTACAAATCATGTTGCAGATGTTGATTGGTAAGCCGGCGAGCGAGTAACTCATCTTGATCAGATTCTTTCTTTTGTTGGTTTCCCTTTGGGTACTCGCGCCAGCGCCCGTTCGCGCAAAATCCCCCGCGCAAAAAGATCTACACAAAGCGATCCAAACGATGTTTGGCGCTTCATTGTCGAGCGGCGCGGTTCGCATCGAGCGAGTCAACACGAGTGGCGAAGGCGTCACAGAAGTCTCCGCTGAGATCGAAGCAATCTTCCGCGCGAAAGCGATTGACGGTCACTGGCGTCTGAGCGAAGTCAGAACCGGTCAGGACACCTGGGAACGACTCGATCTGATCGCCCAGGCGCTCGGTGCGAAACTACCAGCCGGAAGTTGCGACACGCCGCCGCAATTCGGGCACGACGCTGCCTTGTCAGCAATGACAGTAAAACGTGCGCGTTGTTTGGTAGCAGAGTTGTTAGGCGTGACACTACCGTCGGATGAAGTACGCATCAAAGATCTGTCGTCACTCGATCTGCCCTTCGGTTCCGAGTCGTCAGCGTTGATCGAATCTTCGATCCGTGTCGACTTCCGTTTAGCACGCGACACTCGCGGCTGGCGCGTCTCCGAGTTGAAAACCGGCAACCGCGCCTGGGCCAACCTCGACACGTTCGCAACTGCATTAAACGAAGCGAAGCACGCCAGCGCCGCCGACGATCTCGCAACCATCGCCCACGCCTTGGTCGACTTCCGCCGCGCGCGCGGCTCCTTCGTCGTTTCCGACAAAGAATCCGTGCTGATCGATCACTTGAGTCCGCGATATCTGGCGCGTGTAATCCGCGTCGACCCCTGGCATCGCCCTTATCAATACGACGGCGAAACCGATCGCTTCTCCCTGCGCTCTCTCGGTCCGGACGGCAAACCCAACACCCCCGACGACATCGTCCTCTCCGGCCCCGCGCCGTGAGGCTCATATTGGCCACTAAAACTAAACTCTTGACTGCCACTTACTGCGGGTGTTAGGTTTCATACGGGCCTATTCAAGGCCCATTTCGAACGACATGCCCGCGCCATCCGTGCACATGCACAAGGCCCCGCCGATGGTGCCATTCAGCTAAAGGGACAGGCTTTGTTAGCTGGTCGTAAACTCCTACTTGCCGACGATTCGGCTACCATTCAGAAAGTCATCGACCTTACGTTTGCCGATGAAGGTGTGCAAGTCGTGAGTGTCGGTAGTGGCCGGGAAGCAATCGACCGCCTCCTGGAAATTCGCCCTGACGTGGTGCTGGCTGACGTTTTCATGCCCTCACCTAACGGTTATGAGGTTTGCGAATACGTCAAAACGAACGAGCAGTTGAAACACATCCCGGTGATGCTGCTTGTGGGCTCGTTTGAGCCGTTCGACGAAGCGGAGGCGCGCAGAGTTGGCGCGGACGACATCTTGACGAAACCATTTCAATCCATTCGACGACTGATCGACCGGGTGGGCGCGTTGGTGAGCAGCCCGCCGCCGGCCGAGAAAGAGAGTCCGACGCTCGAGTTGCCGCAGATGCCAGCGGCGGCTGAAGAAGAGCACATGGACACTTACGAGTTGGAAGTCACGACCGCCGACACGCTGCAGCTCGATGAAGAGGCGGCAGCGGAATTACAGGCCCCTCGCCGAAGCGAAAATCTCCAGCAGGCGGAGCAGCCGGTTAGCGCAACGGGATCGTTGCCAGTTGAGGAGAACATGGAAACAGGAGTGGCAGGAACAGGACACGATTCTCACGCAGAGCAAGCGGACGTGCTGTTGGACCTTGGCGAGCTTGAAGCGGTTGGCGAAGCGTCGGATGATTTTGTGTTGGAACTGGACGATGACGTGAGTGAGGCCGCGCCTGCGTATGAAGCAGCGCCGGTGTACCAGTCGGCGCCAGTGTATGAATCAGCACCGGCTTATGAATCCACACCCGCTTACGAGTCAGCACCTACTTACGAACCGCCGCCGGCTTACGAACCAACGCCCGCCTACGAGCCGGCTGCGCGAACTTTCGTGGAGCCGCAGGTAACTGAAGCACAGCCACACGAATCCGAGATTCACGACTCGTTCGCTGACACGCAAGAAGTCTCTTACGCTATCGCCCAACCTGAGCCTGAAGAAAAATCCGCTCCTTCATCTGTGTCATCTGTGACCGAACTCTCACCCGAAATGATCGATGCGATTGCTCGTCGCGCGGTCGAGTTGATGTCTGACAAAGTAATCCGCGAGATCGCGTGGGAAGTGGTACCGGATCTAGCGGAGCTGCTGATCAAGAAGCAGTTGGAAGAGACAAAGTAAACGGCAGGTTCGCAACACGCGACGCCCTAAACATCGGCAGCAGGTGACTTCAACGAGTCACCTGCTTTTCGTTTTGTAGAGTTCAATTGTGAACGGCTTTTGCTGGCGCTGCGCTGCTGCCGGCCTTTACGCTTTCTTCCTACGGTAACGCTCCACGACGTAAGTTGCGGCTCAACCTGTTCGATCGAGATGCTGTCCTTGTTCTCATCAAACGCCGCCAACCCCTGCCGCACCGCCGCCACAAACTCCAGCTTCTGCACTATCTCGTAAATCGTCACGTCCTCCGGCAACCCGCGCAGCAGATGCATGACGAACTCCTTGTCATTCATGCTTCAAGCTTGCGCGCGAGATTTTCGTCTTTCAAGTTTCCGGCAGTTCAACCCGCTGCCGTTTTTACGAAGGCAGATGCGGTTCGGCTCTTCCCGTGTGCCAAAAGCGAAATATCACCACCGACTGGTTTCGGTGGTCTACGCGGTAGATGATTCTGTATGCTCGAACGATAATCTCGCGAACGGGTTCTTCGCCAAACTCCAGTACCATTCGCCCACGCTCGGGAAAGTGGCCCAAGCTCAACGCCTGTCGAACCAGCAACATGCCAAAGCGAAGCGCTCGGTTACGGTCGTCCCTCGAGATATATCGAACAATTTCGATTATGTCTGATCGGGCGGATTGTGAGAATTTGACTCTGTAAACCATGCGGTGAGGTCACGCTCAATTTCTTCGGCAGTAACCCACTGCCCGTTCTCGATCTCAGCCATACCCTGTTGTACGGCTGCAATGAACTCCACTTCGTAGGCAATGTCCTGTAGTGAGGAGTCGTCCGGCATTCGTTGGAGTACGTCCTGGACGAGTTCTTTATCAGTCATGCGCGCAGTGTGCCTTTACTCTCAAACTTTTTCAAGCACGATTTACTGTCGACGGTATGTTTTGAAGTTTACATACTGTGTAGCGTAAACTTTACGCTTTCCTTGGAGAGACGATCGTTACGCATGGATATCCCCAAACAGTACGACCCGAAAGAAGCTGAACAACACCACTACGAACGTTGGGAACGGAGCGGGGCGTTTGCGCCGGAGATTAATAAGGATCCGAACGCGCCCGTCTTTAGTATCGTCATTCCGCCGCCAAACGTGACCGGCTCGCTGCACATGGGCCATGCGCTGCATCACACGCTCATGGACG
>DASXXL010000328.1:0-4462 GCA_036503085.1 Pyrinomonadaceae bacterium
CATGAAGTCGACCGAGATCGCCGTCACTTTGTGCGTCGCTTTGTCGTAAAGGATCTGCGCGGTTTCCTTCTCGCCGAAAACGTAGAAGTCCTGCTCGTCGCCTCTATCAGCCGGGTTACCGAGCTTCTTTCGCACGTCGTCCGCAAGCCAACCGATCTGAACACCGCGATACTCCTGAAAGATCGGCGACTCGTCAGGCGGCGCGCCGGGAGCCTTTCGCGTGGTTTGCGCCACGGCGGCAGCTAACAAGATCGTAAGCAGCATTAATGCGCATACAGCGCATAGAGCTGTTAATCGAAAGTGGTGAGTCATGGGTTTACTCCTTTCCAGGAATAAAATGTTGTTCCACTAAAGCGGGTAGGAATGAGACCGCCGGACGCCCGTGAAAGTCCTGCCGACGGGCCCATGTGCAGTCAAAATAATCCCAGGAAATTCCGATGTCAATCTCTGACGACCACTGCTAAAATGCGCAGTCTTTTATCAACAAAAGGAGATCACAGATTTTGATAAACAGGAACGTGCTCGCGGTCGCGTTGTTGATGTTTTCTTTGGTGATGGTCCAAGCCGGGTGTCAAAGCGCTGTCGCCCCACCGACGAATCGTGCGGAGACCCCGCCGCCACCGCATAAGGTAGACACAGCCGCTATCGAAGCAGAGGTGATCAAGCTCGAGCGCGAGTGGGCCGACGCGGTGAAGAATGGCGATGCAGATGCAGCGAGACGCGTGATGGCGGACGACATCGCTATTGTCAATCCGGATGGTTCGACTTCTGCGAAGGCAGAGGAAGTGAATGCTATTCAGGCCAAAACTGTGACGATGGACTCGTGGGAAATTCTCGAACCAAAGGTAACGGTGCTCGACGAGAACAATGCTTTTGTGACCGGCCGCGGCGTGATCAAGAACGGAAAAGCGAAAGTGCCAAACTCCAGCAAGACGATCGATATCAGTGGTGAGTACCGGTTTCTCGATGTGTACGCGCGGCGAAATGGAAAGTGGCAGGCCGTTGCTTCGCAAACTACACCGATCGCCCAAGCCGCCGGGAAGAACCCGTAGGTGATTGTTAACCTGTGGTCCAGATGCCGGGGATGTTTGTCGAGCAACGCGGACAACGTCCTTCACGCGTGACTTTCACCTGGCGAATCAAGTAACCAAAACGCTCGACGAGCAGTTCATCGCACGACGGACAGTAAGTGTTTTCCCAACGTCCCACTCTTCCCGGTAGATTGCCGGCGTAGATGTAACGCAGCCCCGCCTCACGACCAATCTCACACGCCTGAATCAACTGCTCGGCTGTCGTGTTTGAGTTTTCCGTCATCCGGTAGTCCTGATGAAACGCGGTGACGTGCCACGGAATATCGGGCGAGACTGACGCGATGAAATCGGCCGCGCGCCGAATCTCATCTGTCGAATCATTGAAACCGGGAATCACGAGCGTCACGATCTCTTCCCAGAAACCGCGCTCATGGACCATCTTCACCGTTTCGAGAATGTTGTCGACCACGCCGCCGAGCTGGCGATAGTTCTTGTCGTTCATGGACTTCAAATCGATCTTGTAACAGTCAGTCCACGGTCGCAGATAATCGAGCACTTGCGGCGTCGCGTTGCCGTTGGAGATGAAAGCGGTTTTGAAACCAGCGGGACGCGCTTTCTGAAAAACTTCGACCGCCCACTCGGCAGTGATCAGCGGTTCGTTGTAACTGCTGCCGACCATCGCGGCGCCGTAAGTTTTCGCCATCGTCACGAGCCGGTCGGCGGAGACGATTGTCGGGCTCGTGCCGGCGGCGTCGTCGCGCAGCGCTTGCGACGTGAGCCAGTTCTGGCAGTACGCACAATGAAGATCGCAGCCGAGCATGCCAAACGTGAGCGTGTCCGAACCCGGCAGCACGTGAAAAAACGGCTTCTTCTCGGTCGGATCGCACGCGAGCGCCGCGACGTAATTGGCCGGCGCGCGCAGATGTCCGCCTTCGTTGAAGCGAACTTTACAGATGCCGCGCTTGCCGGATTTGATCAGGCAACGATGCCCGCAGGCATAACATTTCAGCGCGTCCCCTTCGAGATGTTCGGTCAATTCGGGCGCGCCTTCGATGGTCATCGAATCGAGGACGTGGGCGAGTGGCGTGGCTGTACTGCTAAGTGGCATTGCTCTTACGGAGTTATTTTAAGGGAATGATTATCGAAGAACTAACGGTCACGGCGTTTCAGCAACATACGCGCATCCTCGGCTGCGAGAAAACCAAACAGGCGATCTGCATCGACCCGGGCGACGAAGCGGAACGCATCGTCGAGGTCCTCGGCCGTCGCGGCCTCAATCTGCAAGCGATCGCGCTGACGCACGCGCATCTCGATCACGTCGGCGGCGTGGCCGCACTCAAGAAACTAAAACCCGACGCTAAGATCAACCTGCACAAAGGCGACGAGTTCATGTATGCCGGATTGCCCGAACAGCCGGCGTGGATCGGAATTCCGCGTTCGCAGTGGGCGGCGCTCGGCTTCGTTTTCGAACCGCCGCCGCCAATCGATGAATATTGGACTGACGAGCAAACGTACGAAGTCGGTGACTTGCAGTTCAAAGTGCTGCACTGCCCCGGACACACGCCTGGTCACGTCGTTTTGTATGAAGCAAAACAACGAAAGGTGTTTGTAGGTGACGTGTTGTTTGCGGGCTCGATTGGTCGCACCGATCTGCCGGGCGGATCGACCGCGCAGTTGCTCGACTCGATCAAGACCAAACTCCTCACGCTGCCTGACGACGTAACGGTTTACTCAGGACACGGACCGCTCACGACGATCGGCGAGGAACGTCTGACGAATCCATTCTTGACGGGTGTTTACAACTTGCGGGGAACGCGTTTTTAGACAGGATTACAAGATTCGCAAGAAGACAGGATTACAAGGTTCACAAGAACTAAACTGCCTTTTACCATCCTGTAAACCTTGTGAATCCTGTCTCGTAGACTAGCGGAGACGCTGCGCTTTCATCTCTTCCCACCGATCTTTTTGATCGTCGTCCAACTGGCTCGGCAAGGTGTCGACCGGAATGTTGTATTGCGCACAAAACTGGCGCCACAAAACAAACCGCAGATCGTATTGGCCGGTCGTCTCCGAGACCGAGTTATCGATTGGTGGTGGCTGCTTCTTTCGCTGTCCCGTATCCATGACGTCTGACCCTACCTTGATGTGGTTGAGGAAGTGTAACAGCTTTCCTGAATTATTTCTCTACGATGTCCTTCTTCAAGCTCCCCACGAACGCCAGAACTTCACCCTTCTCCTTCTCCGGCACTTTGAACTTGTCGAGCGAAGCGATGAGATGTTTGGCGGCGGCGTCCCACTCAGCGCTGGTGATGCCCAAGCCCGCGTGTGACGTTTTCATGTCGCGTCCGAGGTAAAGGCATGGTCCACCGGTCGCGGCGCAGAATTGATCGAGGATGTGCTGGCGAATTCGTTTCTTCGAATCGTCGCTGTGACCGACGAAGAACCGCTCAAACTGTTTGTCGGTAACGAGGCGGCCGACGAAGTCATCGACGACAGCGGCGAGTGCGTCGTAGCCGCCGATGCGTTGATACAGTGATTTTTCCTGAGCGCGGCTCGGCATCGAGCCGGCGAACATTAACAGCAGGGAAAGGACCAGCCCGATTAGTGCGGTCCGCTTAAAACGTGAGTTGGCTTGCATGAATTGAGTCTCCTCTTTGCAAAATTAGAAGTACGTTGTGAAGTACGGACTGAAACCCCGGATCGGATTTTTAGTAATCGCTGCGGAGGTACATCGCGCCGGTGGGCGACTTGACGCCACTGGCAGGTTCCAACGTGACAGCCATAACGGAATAGTCGCGGTCCTGGGCCTGGATGTGCTCGTCCACCTGGGCACGGCCGGCGCTGTCAGTAGAAAATGTGTTTCCCGGTCGCGGAGGAAGTTTCGGTTCGATAAACCAGAGTTGATATTCCTTGCCTTGCGGCGGTTGTGGCAAGCCGTTGACGATCAGGATCGCGCGGCCGCTCGAGTCGTAAACGATCTTCGCGGTTGCGCCGGGCGCTTCGTTTGTCCCGTGCAAGTCTTTCATGCCCGCTCCGGGCGAAGAGAGAATCTCGACAAGTGTGGTCTCTTGTTTAGCACGGCGGTTCTGTTGCCAGAGCACGATGACCGCGATGATTAGGGCGGCGAAGAGGATTACCGCGGCGATCTGCCCGAGCGAGCCGAGAGAGTTCCACAGGTTGCGTTGAGGGCGCGGTAGCGGAACTACATTGGAGACAGACTTTTCAGACTGGATCTGTGTTAAGAGTTTTCGACGTACCTCAGTCGATGGCTCAATAGGATCGGTTGTTAAAGCCAGGCTTGCGGCGACCGCTTCCCACTCCGCGAGATCCCGACGACACTCCGCACACCCCTCAAGATGTTCATTCAGCTCACGCTCGTCCGCCGCATCGAGCGTCGACAACGCGTGAGCCGGAATCATCTCTTTGTAATC
>DASXXL010000329.1:0-4940 GCA_036503085.1 Pyrinomonadaceae bacterium
CTAAAGGAGATTGATTTCCATGCCTGCCAAAACCTGCCCGTAGATTTTCCAGCTCGACATCCACGCAACCGGGTTCCCTCCGAGTTGGCGCGGCTGTGACTGCCATCGCAGCCGCGCTCCCCTCTCAAAAATACACATCAAGAGAAACTCCTTTGAAGTGTTAAGCTTTCGCCTTTGCGCGTTTAGCGGAAAATCACTAATATCGGTTTGCAATCGAATTCGAGAAAAGCGAGAGGTTGAATGCCGGAAACAAAGGAAAGCTCCTCACCGGTTGAGGTGGAAAAGGAACGCTGGGAAGAGGAGACGCTCGAACCCGCGCTGACTAAGCATCCGGAACGGAAGAAGAGTTTTCAAACTGTCTCGCTTGCGGAAGTCGATCGACTCTACACGCCAGCCGACGTCGAAGAACTCGACTTCAATCGCGACATCTCGTTTCCCGGCGAGTTTCCTTACACGCGCGGTATTCATCCGACCGGTTATCGCGGCAAGCTTTGGACCATGCGCCAGTTCGCGGGCTTCAGTACGCCTGAAGAAACGAACGCGCGTTTCAAATACCTGCTCGAACAAGGACAAACCGGACTCTCAGTCGCTTACGATTTGCCGACGTTGATGGGTTACGACGCCGACTCGCCGCTGTCTGAAGGCGAAGTCGGAAAGTGCGGTGTCGCGGTGTCGTCGCTCGCGGACATGGAAGTCTTGTTTGACGGCATTCCACTCGAGAAAGTAACAGTCTCCCAAACGATCAATGCGCCGGCGTCGGTGCTGCTGGCAATGTATCTCGTCGTCGCGGAAAAGCAGGGCGCGAGTTGGGAAAAGATTTCGGGCACACTGCAGAACGACATTCTCAAGGAATACATCGCGCAGAAAGAATGGATCTATCCGATCAAGCCGGCGATGAAGCTGGTGGTCGACACGTTTGAGTTCTGCACTGATCGCGTGCCGCGCTACAACCCGATCTCCGTGAGCGGTTATCACATTCGCGAAGCGGGCGCGACCGCCGCACAGGAACTCGCGTTCACTTTGCGCGACGGTATCGAGTACGTCGCCTGGGGCGTTGAAGCCTGCTTGGACGTCGATCGCTTCGTGCCGCGCATGTCGTTCTTCTTCAATGCGCACAACGACTTCTTTGAAGAGATCGCGAAGTATCGTGCGGCGCGCCGCATCTGGTCGCGCGAGATGAAACGGCGCTTCGGCAGCGATCATCCACGCACGCTGCAACTGCGTTTCCACACGCAAACCGCCGGCGTCTCACTCACGGTCCAACAACCACTCAACAACATCGTTCGCGTTGCGATCCAAGCGTTGGCCGGTGTGCTCGGTGGCACACAGAGTCTGCACACCGATGCTTACGACGAAGCACTGGCGCTACCGACGGATCGCGCGGCGCTCATTGCCCTGCGCACGCAGCAGATCATCGCCGAAGAAACCGGCGTGGTGAACACCGTCGATCCGCTCGGTGGTTCATACTACCTGGAAGCGCTGACCGAAAAGATGGAGCAGGAAGCGCTCGACTACTTCCGCAAGATCGATGCGATGGGCGGTATGGTGGCGGCAATCGAAAAAGGTTTTCCACAACGCGAGATCCAGGACTCGGCTTATCAATATCAGAAAGCCGTTGAGCGCAACGATCAGATCATCGTGGGTGTTAACAAGTATGCGATGACTGACGAACCAGCGGAAGTTCCGATCCTTGTCATCGACGAATCGGTTCGCACGCACCAGGTCGAACGTCTCGAGCAAACGCGTTCGCAACGCGATGACGGCGCAGTAGCGAACGCACTCGAAAAACTCCAGCTCGCTGCCAAGCGAAACGACAACACGATGCCCGCAACGATTGACGCTGTTCGCGCTTATGCGACGCTCGGTGAGATCTGTTCCGCATTGCGCGACGTGTACGGTGTCTACGAAGAGCCTGCCTTCTAAAGTATGTCCACTCGAAAGATTCGTGTGCTGGTAGCAAAGCCCGGTCTCGACGGGCACGATCGAGGCGCGAAAGTGATCGCGCGCGCGCTGCGCGACGCAGGCATGGAAGTGATCTACACCGGCCTGCGCCAAACGCCGGAAATGATCGCGGCCGCCGCGCTTCAGGAAGACGTCGATGCCGTCGGCGTTTCGATCCTCAGTGGCGCTCACAATACGCTTTGTCCGCGCATCGTCCAACTGCTGCGCGAAAAAGGAATGGACAACACGCTGGTCCTCGTCGGCGGGATCGTCCCACAGGAAGACGTGCCCAAGCTGAAAGAGCAGGGCGTGGCCGAGATCTTTCTGCCCGGCACCTCAACTGAAGACATCGTTAAGTTTCTCCGCGACAACGTTAAACCCCGCGACTAACCCAAATTTCTAAAGGACTATCGCGTTTTTCGGATGAGACGGACCACTCCGTCTACGGAGAAGCGCAAAAATACGCCTAAAAGCCCTACCTTTTGCGCCGGCGGCTACAAGGCATGTAGGTTGCCACCCGCCAACTCAAGACCCGTTGGTAGATTTTTGGTCTGCCAAGACTTTCCCGGCAGCTCACAATTTTTCAGGAGACACTACTCATGAAGACTAGCTATTCAGATCGATGGCTCTTCTCGGTAATCCTGGCAATCGTGGTAATTGCATTGTCAGGAATGACAGCTCCCCTTTCTGCGCAAACGTCTAACACCGGCACCGTTACCGGCGTCGTTAAAGATGAAAAAGGAGGCTTGGTTCCCGGCGCTTCCGTGAAGCTTGTGAACACCGGAACCAATGCCGAACGCTCGGCGGTCACCAGTTCCGACGGCATTTACGAAATCACGCAGCTCGTCCCCGGCAACTACCGGCTGGAAATCGAGGCCAAGGGTTTTTCGAAGTACGTTCAGGAACCCGTGGTAGTGAACGTGCTGCAACGCACCACCGTCAACGCCGATTTGAAAGTCGGCGGCATCGGTGAAACCGTGACGGTCACCGGCGAGAGTGCGCCACTGGTCGAAACAACCAAGACTGACGTCGGTGGCGTCATCGACCAGCGCCGTCTGGAAAATCTTCCAGTGAATGGACGCTCGTTCGCGTCACTCGCGATCCTGATTCCGGGCGCCACGCTGGAACCATCATTCGATCCAACCAAAGCCCGCGTCGGCACTTTCTCGGTTGGCGGTTCGACAGGCCGCAACCTGAACATCACGATCGACGGCGGCGACAACAAAGACAACGCAGTCGGTGGCATCCTGCAGAATTTCTCGATGGAAGGCATTCAGGAGTTCGCGCTCTCAACGCAACGCTTCTCCGCGGCGAATGGTCGCTCTGGCGGCGCGCTGCTTTCGGTTGTTTCCAAGAGCGGCACAAACGAGTTTCACGGATCCGCATTCGGCTTCTTCCGCGACGACAAGCTGAACGCCAACGCGCCGAAACTTTTGTCCGAAGCCAACTCACGCCTGTTCCCCGATCCAAACGACATCGTGAAACCGCCATTCAGTCGACAACAGTTCGGCGGTAGCTTCGGTGGTCCAATCAAAAAGGACAAAGCCTTCTTCTTCGGCACCGTCGAACATACGCGTGAGCGTGGCAACTCGATCGTAGCGGGTGTTGACCGCGCGCAGATCGCGTTACTCGAACCGTTCGGCTACAAGGCCGTACAGTTCCTGCCGCAACCCTTCAATGACACGCAATACACCGTCAAAGGCGACTTCAACCTGTCGTCGAAGCACACGCTCGTCGCCCGCTTCGCGGGACAGAACAACGATGCGCTGAACGATCAGGCGGGCTTTCTACTCGTTCGCACCGATCTTTCAGGTGGCAATGAGAGTCTGAACACGCTTTATAACTTCCTGACTTCGTTGACTTCGACGATGAGTTCTACGACCGTCAACCAGTTAACGTATCAGTACTCCCATTTCGACAATCGCATCAATGCGACCACTGATCTTAATCTGCTCGTTTTTCCGGACGGCATTACAGTCGGTCGTAACGGAAACGTACCGCAACAAACGTTGCAGAAGAAGCACCAGATTCGCGACGACTTTAGCTGGACGCACGGCAATCACGGTTTCAAGTTTGGCGGTGATTTCACTTACATCCCGCTACTCGGCGGTCTATTTGCTTTCAATTCAGCCCCCGAGTACGACTTCAATTTCACGATTGATGAGATCATGAGTAACCCGGCGGAGTTTCCACAAGGTCTGAAGACTCCGGGCACTGTGTTCGAAGTTGTTCTTTCCGGTGGCGATCCCAGCTTCACTCTGCGACAGAATCCGAAACAGTTTTCGGTATACGGGCAGGACGACTGGAAAATCACACCTCGTCTCACGCTCAACCTCGGTGTTCGTTACGACGTCGATCTCGGTTTCGTCGACCACGCTCACGCAGCCGAGAACCGCGCATTTAGAGCACTGCAAATCATCGGCAGCCCGTTTGCAAGAAAAGTCGTAGAAGACGACAAGAACAACATCAGCCCGCGCGTTGGCTTTGCCTGGGATTTTCGCGGTAACGGCCGATCGGTTCTTCGCGGTGGCTACGGCATATATTTCGATCAGTCGTTCCTGAACGTGCCGCTCTTCGCGGTACAGCAAGCCAACCCGGAGATCTACGCCACGTTCTTCAACGATGACGACGGCCTGAACATCAGTTCACCGCCGCCGGTCATTCCACGCCCACTGACGAATCCGCTTCCCAACACACGTGGTCGCATGCTCGATCCGGATTTCGAGTCACCTTATTCGGAGCAGTGGAACCTCGGTTATGCGCAAGAGCTCGGCAACAACATGGCTTTGGAGTTCGATTACGTCCATATCCTTGGCCTGCATGAGTTCTCATCGCTCGATATAAATCCCCGTACCGGACCGCTGCACAACGCGAATCGCAATGATTCGGCTGCCAGCTTCCCGCGCGTGCTCGCACCAGCGTTTGCGGCACACGCGGCCGAGTTGACCGCAGCATTCGGTACTGCTTCGCCGTTTGGACGCATTACCGTGGCGCAGTCC
>DASXXL010000330.1:0-6470 GCA_036503085.1 Pyrinomonadaceae bacterium
GAGAAACTAACCACAGAGACACAGAGGCACAGAGAAGAACCTATTCTTTCTTTGAGATGCGTTCCGTAACTGCTCCGTTGAGATCCGCGATCGTGCCAATCCTTCCGTGAACCGGAATAATCGTCTCGACCTGCAATCCCAACTTCTCGATCTGCTTCGCCAGGTCAATCGTATCGTCACCCGCCACGACGCGCCCGCCTTCGGAAATATCCAGCATGTCGGCTTCGAACAGTATCTTCTCCTTCGGCAGATACGCGACGATCATCTCGCGCGTGTGCGGACTCGCAAACCGATACAGCTCCACTTTGTGAGCGCCATCATCAAACACTCGCTTGTCAGCAATCGTTTCGATCACCGGCGCCTTCGGATTGCGCGACAGCGCGTCGGGCCGCATCACGTGCGACGCGTTGGCAAGGCGCTCGATCACTGACTTCGCCGCCGGCGTCGTGACGATCGTGGTACCCTCAGCGATGTAACTGCGCACGCCGCTGAGATGATCGAAGTGAAAATGCGTCGAGACGAGATAACGAATCGGCTTATCCGGGGCGATCTTCTTGATCTCCGCGATCGCCGCCGCGGAGTAACGATTACTAGCGCCCGCTTCGATCACCACGACCTGGTCCTTGAAGACGACGAACAGACTGTTGTACGGACCGAGTAACGCGTAGACATCGTCGCCGAGTTTCTTCACGGCTGGCGCGGGCGACAGTGGTTCCAGCTTCGCGTAAGACGCGTCGGGAAACGCAAACAAACTATCCGGCGGATGCGTGTTCATCGTTACCGATGTGACCCGCAGATCCTGCAACACCGAACCACCGACGCGATCGATATAACGAAACGGCAGTACCACTTTTTCGACGGGTTTCCAATCGGCGTAAACGGTTTCGTTCACGACGTCGCCCAGCACTGGATCGTCGTTGAGAGACTCCGCTTTCGTCAGCAGGTTCGTGCCCGCGTCGAAGTACAGCGCGACTTCAGTTCCATCTGCATCAGCGAACGAGATCACGCGCTGCTTGTGTCCCGCGAACTCGCCCTCGCCGATCCAGCGCAACGCTTCCGGTCGATTGAACGCCGTCAGCAACAAGCTTTCGGGATGACGGCGAAAGCGCGTGGCCCGCGCATTATTCACCGCCACCGGCAACGAGCGCACTTCCTTCGCCGTTTCGGAAACGCTGAAGGCATTCGGACCAGCGACGACGCTCTTGAAGTGTAACGGCTGGCCGCCGAAGATCGTTGCTTCCACTTCATCGTACGCGCGTCCGCCGCGAATATCGCGCACGCTCTTCATCTTCGGCTGGGCCAACACCGGCGGTTCCGCGACGCGCGGCCAAACAGGGATCATGCCCTGGCCTTCGTCGCTGCGCGTGCCGGACATGTCGCGGCTGATGTCCGCAATCTTCTGCAATTCGTCGAGGCCGCCCATCGCTTTGAGACCTGCGTCCAAAACTTCGCGCGCCTGGAGATATGATTTTTCAACCGGGGTTTTCTGTTGTTGCTGTGCGTTGATTAGACCACTCGCGAGCACGAGCGCGAGGAGGGTGATGGTCAGGTTCATAATGCCGCGGAGCGTAGATTTTGTGAGGCCGCGGCGCGACGAATTTGGTATAGCCGGGTCAACGGCGGGGACAAGCGGGCGCTTTCACGAGCCAAGTAACTCATCGAGGCGCTGGCGATATCTGCGGCTCGACGTGAGTTTCGTCCCGTTCTGCAACACGATTTCATACTCACCTTTGAAGAGCGGCCGCAATTCTCGGATTCGTTTCACGTTGACAATTGCCGCATGACGAATGCGCAGAAACTCTTCCGGGTTCAGTTTTGTTTCCAGGCTCGTCAGCGTTTCGCGAATCAGATGTGTCTCGCGGCCCGCGTGCAAACTGACGTAGTTATCGGCGGATTCGATCCAGTCGATCTCGCTCACGGGCAGGAAGAAAATGCGTCCTTTCGATTTCACGACGAGACGTTCGAGATAACGCGCGCCGGGCTTGATGCTTTCCAACAACGCTTTCAAATTCTCGTTGATGGTCGCGGTGGTGCTGCGTTGAATCTGGACGAGTGCGCGTTGAAATGCTTTTTGGAAGCGCTCCGCGTCGAAGGGCTTCAAAAGGTAATCGACCGCGTTCACGTCAAAAGCCTGCAACGCATACTTGTCGTAAGCAGTGACGAAGATAACGGCAGGAACTATGTCAACACCGATGGTTTCCATCACGTCGAAACCACTCATGCCGGGCATCTGCACGTCGAGAAAAAGCAGGTCGGGCGCGAGCTCGCGAATCGTTTCCACCGCTTCGAGTGCATCGCCGCACTCCGCCACGATTTCCACGGCGGGTTCGCGCGCGAGTTGCGTGCGAATGCCTTCGCGTGCGATGGGTTCGTCGTCAACGATTACGACTCGCGTTTTTTGTTCGTTAACGGCCATTGAGCGGAATCGTGATCGTTACCTCTACGCCGCCCGTGCCGGGTAAGTTGCGGATATCGAACGAGTGTGAGGCGCCGTAAAGCTGCCGCAAACGCGCTTCAGTGTTCGTCAGCCCGATGCCTTTCTTGAACGAGCCGTCGAGACCCGGACCATCGTCGCTGACTTGCAGACGCAGATTTGGACCATCGTGCGCAGCGCGAAGCTGAATCGTTCCGTTGCCCGGTTGAGAAGCAATTCCGTGCCGGATCGCGTTCTCGACGAGCGGTTGCAGGATCAGGTTCGGCACTTGAGCATCGAGCGCGGCGGGTTGCACGTCGATGTTGACGGTGAGCCGGTCCTGAAAGCGCGTCTGTTCGATTTCGAGATAACCGCGCAGAAAATCGAGTTCCTGTTTGAGCGGCACCATGTGGCTGCCCGTGCTGTCGAGCGTGATGCGCAGCAGATCGCTGAGGCGAATCAACATGCGGTTTGCGAGGTTTGCGTCGCGCATCATCAGCACGGAGATCGTGTGCAGCGTGTTGAAGAGAAAATGCGGGTGCAACTGCATCTTGAGGTTCTGCAGTTCCGCTTGCGCGAGCCGGCCTTCGAGCTCGACCGAACGCATCTCGCGCTCGCGATATTTTTGATAGTAGTCCCAGGCGAAGTGACCGCAAACGATGAGGACGTAGATGATGATGTTGCCGAAAGTTGCGATTGCGATTGCGGGAAGGAGTATTCGGCGTCGCTGCAGCAGGTCGGGCATGCCGCGCAGCGTGTCGATCCAGTAGGCGATGGAAAACTCGATCGCTGATTGCAGCGGCGCGATTAATAACCCAAAGGCGATTAGCGCCCAGACACTTCTCGCCGTATTACGTTGCAGATCAAAGTTGCGCGCAAACCAGAGCACCACCGGCGTGAGCGCCGCCCAAACGTACCAGTAAACAAACTCGAACCCAAACTGGCGGACCCAATCGATCGGTTGTTGCCGGGCCACGGCGGCGAAGAGCGTGCGCGCGCCGTAAATGACCGCGAGAAACGTCGCACACGACACGACCAGGATGAAAAGCTTGCGCGACGAGTAAGGTTTTGTTTGCGCGGTTAACAAGAACGTCAGGTAATGGCTTCTTTTGACTGTCGTTTCGCGACGAAGAAGGAGATCACCGTCGCGTAGATCAAGCCGAAGACGATCGTGCCGATAAATATGCCGGCAAACGCCTGGACCATCAGCAGCCACGCTGGCATCGTCGCCGCGCCGGGTTCAGCGCCCATCCAGCGCGTGCCGACCAGGAGCACGACGCCGACAAAGAACAGCGTTGCGGTCAACGCGCACACAACGGCAATCAACGCACCCGTCTTCAACGCTTCTTTGAAAAGCGGCTTCTCGCCTTTCTCGCGTTCGAGCGTCTTCACGCCGAGGAAGATCATGACGAAGAGCAGGACGTTGTAAAAGATCGGTGTGCCGGGTTGCACGATGAACGATTGCGGATTCGAGATGAAGGCGTGGGTGACGAGCACCCAGGCAATCAGGCCGAGCGCCGTCAGCAATCCGTACTTCAGGGGGATTTTCATCGGATGTTCACTCCCATGCCGGCTTGGGCTGCTGCTGCGCGTCTTGCAGATACGGCGCCCAAACGAGCGTTAGTAGTTTGACGTTGATGTTTGCTTTCGTTGGTTTGAGACTGACTTTGTCGAGTTGCTCCGACTGCGGATCGAACGAAGTTTTAAGAGTCTCACTTTCGGCGTTGAACTGCGCTTCGAGATCGGCGAGTCGTTGCGTGACCGCAGCGACGTTGTCTTCAGCGCGATCGACGTCGTCCGCTTCGCGCATCGTGCGACTGACGCCGCGCGCGGCGGTCGTGGCGCGACCGAGCGTCGACATGCTGACCCGCTTGCGGCCCATGAACGATGAGAGCAGAGTTGCGCCGAACGAGATTGCGGTTTGCAGTTTCTGATCCTTCGCTTGTTCTGCTTCGCGTGCGACCGCTTGTTCGGCGCGGCGTTTTTTGTCTTCGAGCTGCGCAAACCTCGGCGCGTATTTTTGGCGCAACTTCTCGACCGCGTCGTCGCGTTGCTCGCGTGCGAGCTGTTGCAGACGAACGCGGAAGTCGCGTTCAGATTCACCGGGATTGGAAACGAGTTCGAGGCTCGGGCTTTCGAAGAGTTCGAGTCGCTGGTTTTGATAAAGCCAGCTCGCGAAGTCTTTGCGCCAGGTGACGTAGCTTTTTGGCTTCGCTGCTTTCGGCGGTAGCTCGGTGAACTGTGCGTTCGGTTGCGGTGTAGATTCGAGATCTTCGATCGGAAGATCGATCGGCTTTGCGTCGCTCCAGTCGAGATCGATTGGGCCATCGGCGAAGGGCGCGAGCAGAGTGAGTGTTTGCGTTAGATCGATCGTTTTCGACTTGCTGTAATGGATCTCGGCGTGGCCCAGCAGCATCGGTTGATACGAAACGGTTCCTGCTGAGCGGGCCGGCAGAAAGTACTGCGTTACTTCCGGAGGCAGGATCGGTCGTTGCTCGTTGCCGGCTGTTGGTTTGATCTGTAGAGGCGGAGGAGTTGTTTCCACAGATCGGCCTTCGTCTTTGACGGGGTCCATCAAAGTCTTGATCTGCGCGCGCGTCAGTGGCCCACGCAGGTACGACATGGTCCAACGCGTCTCGAATACTTCCGGCGCATCGTCGTGCACATTGTTCAGCAGGAAGATCCGATTGCTGAGGCCGGCGAGTAATTGCTCCATGCCTTGTTTGTCGAACGCCTGACCGGTGCCGGCCGCGATCCCTTCCAAACCTTCCAACACGCGCGCTTTGTCGCGTTCAGTTTGCAAGCGGCCGATGAACCACGTGCCGGTGTTTGCGAGTCCTTTGTAATCGAGATCGACCGGATTTTGCGTCGCGAGCACGACACCGAGACCGAACGCGCGTCCTTGTTTCAGCAGTGTCAACAACGGCAACTTCGACGGCGGGTTCGCCACCGGCGGAAAGTAACCAAAGATCTCGTCCATGTAGAGAATCGCACGCAGACTCGTAGTGCCCGACTGGGTTCGCATCCACCCCAACACCTGATTCAACAGCAGCGACACGAAGAACATGCGTTCCGCATCGCCGAGATGCGCGATCGAGAAGATCGAGACTCGTGGTTTGCCGCTCGATGTGTGGAGTAGCTGTTGAATGTCGAGCGGTTCGCCTTCCATCCAACTCGCAAAAGTCGGCGACGCGAGCAGATGATTCAAGGCCATCGCCAGCTCGAGTCGATCCTGCGCCGGGAAGAACGAATCGAGTTCCATGACGCCGATCTTTGTCATCGGCGGCGCTTGGATCTGTTGGATCAAGCCGCCGACGTCGAGACTTTTTCCGTTGGACCACGCCTGGCTGAGAATGTTGGAGATGAGAATGTGTTCGCGACTGCGCAGCGGATCGGCGGTGATGCCGATCAGTCCGAGTAGACTCGTGACGGTCGTGTTGATTCGCTCGGCGAGTAGTTCGTTGTCGTCTCTGATCGTTTCGTTGGGCGCGTCGAATGATTTAAGAATCGAAACGGGCATGCCGGCGTTGCTGCCCGGCGTGTAAATACGAAAATCGGCGGCGTCGCGCAGGCGTTTGATGCGTTCGCCGTCCTCGCCCCATTTGGTTAAGCCCTCTTTCCAGAGTTGCGCTTGTTGCGCGGCGTCTTCGCCTTCATTCAGCCACGGCTGGAAATCTTCGGGCGCAAGGTTCGGAAAGGTCAGGAGCAGATTACCGAGATCGCCCTTGGGATCGATGATGATCGCGGGAATCGAATCGATCGCGGCCTCTTCAAGCAACGCGATGCACAGTCCGGTCTTGCCGCTGCCGGTCATGCCGACGCAGACCGCGTGCGTCACGAGGTCCTTCGAATCGTAGAGCAGCAGACCTTCTTTCGGTTTCTTCTGCTGGAGGGCAAACGGGCGACCCAGGTAGAACGCGCCCAGCTTCTCAAAGTCCTGCATCCGGTTTCTGTCCCCCTTGCAAGTGCCACTTGGTTCGTGTGTAAGCGATGCGGAAGCCGTGCCGCTCCGCGTTGCGTTGCGAGCCGCTGCCGGGCAGCGTCACCATCATCGCGA
>DASXXL010000331.1:0-4936 GCA_036503085.1 Pyrinomonadaceae bacterium
CCCGGCGCTACGCCACCGATGTGCAACTCACCAGCAACACCGATCGGAACCGGCTGTAGCTGCTTATCGAGGATGTAGATCTTTACGTTGCTCATCGGACGGCCGATGGGGATCACCCATTCTTCGCCATCGGGCTCACAGACCCAATAGGTCACCGCGAGCGAGGCTTCCGTTGGTCCGTAAAGGTTGTAGAGCTTTGCGTTTGTTTGCGAGTAGAACCGGTCGCGCAGCTCACGCGTGAGTGCTTCACCCGCGGCCGTGACGATCTTCAGGTTCTCGCAACGCTCCAGTCCTTCCGCTTCGAGCAGCACTTCGAGCATCGTGGGCACGTAATCCACGTGCGTCACTTTCTCACGCGCCATCAACTCGAGTTGGTAAGCAGTGTCCTGATGTCCGCCGGGCTTAGCGATCAGCAGACGTGCGCCGCTTAACAACGGCGCGAAGATCTCCCAGACAGAGACGTCGAAAGTGAGCGGCGTCTTGTGTAGCACGACGTCGCCGCTGCCGAGCTTGTAGTCGGTGAACCCCCTCAGCAGACGATTGCGAACGCCGCGATGGTGCAGCATCGCGCCTTTGGGCTGGCCGGTGGAACCCGAGGTGTAGATGACGTAACACAGGTTTTCGTCAGTCACCTCGGTGCGCGGGTTTTCCGTGCTCTCAGTCGCGAGCTCATCAACATCGCTGTCGAGACTGATCACATGAACGTTCGCGAAGGATTGCTCTTCCGCGATCGCTCGTTGCGTCAAGACAACCGGCGCACGTGCTTCTTCGATGATGAAGTTCAGACGCTCACCCGGATAAGAAGGCTCGAGCGGAACGTAAGCACCACCGGCTTTGAGTACAGCCAGCAAAGCGATCGGCAAATCCAGTGAACGTTCCATGCAGATCGCCACCGGCACTTCCGGTCCAACACCGAGTTTTATTAAGCGGTGCGCGAGTTGGTTGGCGCGGCGGTTCAGGTCGGCATAGCTAACACTTTCACCTTCGAACGTAACCGCGGTAGCTTGCGGCGTTTGCGCAACCTGCTCTTCGAAAATCTGATGCAGACAAGGCGCGTGCAAAAAAGCTTCAGCAGCCTCATTCAGTTCGACGACCACTCGCTTCTCTTCCGCTGCACTCAGCAACGGCAGTGACGAGATCGCCGCATCCGGATCGGCAATCACGGCCTGCAACAAAATCTGAAAACGTTCCGCCAGGCGTTCCACAGTGACCTGGTCAAACAACTCAGTGCTGTAGTCAAACGAACCTTTGAGACCAGCCGGCGATTCCGCCAGATCGAGCGTCAGATCAAACTTGCTCGTGCCCGTGTCGGTATCGAGCGGTGTCAGCGTCAAGCCGGGCAGATTAAAAGACGGAATCCCGAGGTTGCCGAGGTGAAACATCACCTGAAATATCGGCGAGTAGCTCGTGTCGCGCTCGGGCTGCACGACTTCCACGAGCTTCTCAAACGGCAGGTCCTGATGCTCGTAAGCACCGACGGCCGTGTCGCGCACTCGATCCAACAATTCACGGAACGTTGGATTTCCGGAAAGGTCCGTGCGCATCGCCAGCATGTTGATGAAGAGCCCGATCACGTTTTCGAGGTCGGGATTATTGCGTCCCGCGATGGGTATACCGACAACGATGTCTTCCTGTCGCGCGTGTCTGAAGAGCAGCACTTTGAACGCCGCGAGCAGGACCATGAAAAGCGTCGCGTTCTGTTGCTCGCCGAGCGCTCGCAGAGACCCAGTTAACTCCGGCGTTATTACGACCGGTTGTCGCGCGCCGGCAAAACCCTGGCTTGGCGGACGCGGACGATCTGTCGGCAGCTCCAGCAACGACGGCGCGCCGGCGAGTTTTTCTTTCCAGTACGAAACCGCTTTCTCGAGCACTTCTCCCTGCAACCATTCACGATGCCACGCAGCGAAGTCGACATACTGGACCGCAAGTTGGGCCAACCGCGATGATCTGCCGTGGACAAAAGCTTCGTAGAGTTCCATCAACTCACGCACGAGTATCCCGATGGACCAACCGTCAGAAATGATGTGATGCAGCGTCAACAGCAGGATGTGCTCTTCCTCACAGAGCAGCAGCAACGTGGCGCGAAACAGTGCTCCACCTTCGACGTTGAAAACCTTGCGCGCTTCGATCGTGAGTAACAACTGCGCTTCCGTCTCGCGCTGCGACTGCGGCACGTTCCGCAGATCAAACTTCGTTAAGTGAAAACCGTGCGGGCTATTAACAACTTGCACGGGCTCGCCGTCGATTTGTCGGATTGTTGTCCGGAGTGCTTCGTGCCGCAGCACGACTTCATTCAACGCCCTTTCCAGTGCTACCACGGAAAGCGGCCCTTCCATGCGCACGCCTCCGGACACGTTGTAAACAGCCGAATCCTGCTGAAGCTGATTGAGAAACCAGAGACGCTGTTGCGCAAACGAAAGCGGAAAGGTGTCAGAGCTCCGGCTCACAGGTGCGATGCGCGAGCGGGCAGCTTCTTCTCGTTTCTTCCGGCCCAGCAACAGGACCAGCAGGTCACGTTGTTGTGGTGTGAGATCCGCGATCTGTTCACTAAGCTTGCTCATGAAAGGCTTCCTATTTCGGGGGCCATTCCTTGCACGGCCAGTATCGATTCCAACTCTTCCGCCGAAAGTTGTGAGAGTTCCGCGAGCGCCGCACTCAACGTTGCGTCGTCGGCGTCTCCCACCTGGCTGCTCACGACGAAGGCGGCCAAAGCGTCGACGGTGGGTGTTTCGAAGAAGAGCCGCAACGGCAACTCGATGTTGAAGGTCTGTCGCACACGTTGCGCGACCTGGGTAGCGAGTAGCGAATGCCCGCCGAGACTGAAGAAGTTGTCGTGTATGCCGACCTGTTCGAGATTTAGAACTTGAGACCAGATGCCGGCGATCATTTCTTCGATCGGCGTGCGCGGCGCAACGAAAGGTCTTTCGATGTCCGGGCGCGCGTGATCGGGAGCGGGCAACGCTTTGCGATCGATCTTGCCGTTTGGCGATAGCGGTAGTGCTTCGAGCACGAAGAAAGCAGAGGGGATCATGAAGCTCGGCAGCTTCTGTTGGATCGCGCGGCGTAGTTCGTCAGCCGGTGCCTCACGCTCTTCGCTCAAAACGATGTAAGCGACGATGCGCTTGTCTTCCTTCGTGTCCTCGCGCACCAGCACCACCACGTCTCGCACGATCGGCTGCTCGCGCAACGCTGCTTCGATTTCGCCCAGCTCGATGCGGAAGCCGCGAACCTTTACCTGATGATCGATACGGCCCAGATACTCGATGGCTCCATCGGCGCGATAGCGGCCGAGATCGCCGGTGCGATACAAGCGCGCTCCAGGCGTGGTCGCAAACGGATGAGGAACGAAGCGCGTCGCAGTCAACTCCGGACGGTTCAGATAGCCGCGGCCGAGTTGAACACCGCCGATGTAGAGCTCGCCCGCCACGCCGACGGGCACAGGTTCCAACTTCTCATCGAGCGCAAACATCTGCATGTTGCCAAGCGATTTGCCGATGGTCGGCCTGCCCTCGCCAGCACGGCAGCGGCTGACACTCGACCAGATCGTCGTTTCCGTTGGTCCATAGGCGTTGAAGAACTCTCGGCCGTTGCTCAAACGTACGACCAACTCAGCCGAAACCGCCTCGCCACCGGCGATCAGAGTACGCAACGCCGGCAGATCATCGGTCGAGGTCAAGGCCATCGCTGACGGCGGCAGAATAGTGTTCGTGATCGATTGTTCGCGTAGGAACTGCTGCAACGGCAGACCCGGCAAGAGTTCTTCTTTCGTGCCCATCACGAGCGCCGCTCCCGTCGCCAACGCCATCACCATCTCGAAGACCGACGCGTCGAAGTTCAACGAAGAAAACTGCAGCACACGATCGGTTGGTCCATGGCCGAAGGCACGAAACTGTTCTTCGCGAACATTGGCGAGACCGCGATGAGTCAGGACGACGCCTTTCGGCTGCCCGGTCGAACCGGACGTGTAGATGACGTACGCGGGATTGTCTCCGCTGATTCCGCTCGCGACATTATCACCGGAAAATTGGTCGAGCAGGTGCGAGTCCGTATCCAGGCGAACAACACGCGCCTCACTTCCCGGCAGTGTCTGTTCGATCGACTGCGTCGTGAGCAGCACCGCCGGCCGCGAATCTTCGAGCATGAATGCGATGCGGTCCTGCGGATACGCGGGATCGAGCGGCACATAAGCGCCACCGGCTTTGAGCACCGCAAGCACCGACACCACCGTGTCGATACTTCGTTCGAGACAAATACCAACGAGCAGTTCCGGTCCGACGCCCAACCCTTGCAGATAGCGCGCGAGGCGATTGGCGCGTTGATTCAGTTGCGCGTAAGAAAGTCTCTCTTCGCTGAAGACGAGCGCGAGCGCATCTGGCGTTTGGGCCGCGTGCGCTTCGAAAAGCTCGTGCAGGCTGAGCGCCGGCACAGAGTCTCGTGCGTTATCGTTGAACTGCACCAACACTTCGTCACGCTCATACGCCGTCAACAATGGCAGCTCGGAAATCTGCGCACTCGGATTTGCCGCCGCGCCGGCAAGCAACGTTTGCAGATGCGCGAGCATGCGCTTGATCGTTGCGGCCTCGAAGAGATCGGTGCTGTACTCGAGCGTGAGCAGCAGTCCCTGATTCGCTTCCGCGAAGTTCAAGGTGAGATCGAATTTCGTCGTCATTGTGTCCAGTTCTACGGGCCGGAAGCAGACACCGCCTGACTCGAGTTCCGGCGTCAACTCTTTCTGTTGGACCAGCATTACCTGGAAGAGAGGTGTGCGGCTGACGTCGCGCTCGGGTTGTAGCACCTCAACGAGCTTCTCAAACGGCAGCTCCTGATGCGTGAAGGCATCGATCACCGTCTCTCTGACTTTGGCGAGTAGCGCGCGAAACGTACGCGTCTCGGAAAGATCGGTGCGCAGCACGAGGGTGTTGACGAAGAAGCCGAT
>DASXXL010000332.1:0-4621 GCA_036503085.1 Pyrinomonadaceae bacterium
CGTCAGATCGAATCCGCGCGCGTACTCCATTGCACGTCTCATCATCGCGGCACTCGGCACCGATCTTCCGTCATCAGACACGGCAACGATGCCGGCATTCTTCATCTCGCCCATCTCGGCGAGCTCTTTGCCGTTGCTTGCTTTCGTGATCGCGCCGATGGGAAAAACGTTGGCGAGTTTTGCTGTTTCCGCCTGATCGATGATGTAACGCGTGACTGCGGGATTGTCGTTAACCGGATCGGTGTTGGGCATCGCGCAGATGCTCGTCCAGCCGCCGGCGACGGCCGCGGCCGCGCCGGTTGCGATCGTTTCTTTGTACTCTTGTCCCGGCTCTCGCAGATGTGTGTGCAGGTCGATGAAACCAGGCGCGACGATCAGTCCGGTGGCGTCGAGCACGTGCGCGTCTTCGGGGGCGGCTTCGCCGCGATCAAGGAGATCGAGAACACGATCATTTTCGATCAGAAGATTTTTGCCGGCGTTCACTTGCTGCGCCGGATCGATCACGTATCCGTTTGCAATCAGTGTTTTCATCCGTGTTATCCGTGGCCTTCTTCCGTGTGACTGCCACCAGCGAGGAGATATAGAACGGCCATGCGCACCGCGACGCCGTTTGTTACCTGGTCCAGGATCAGCGAGCGGCTGCCGTCAGCGATCTCCGATGAGATCTCGACCCCGCGATTCATCGGTCCGGGATGCATGACGATCGCGTCGGGCGCTGCGCGTTCGAGATGTCGTGGCTGGAGTCCGTAGTGAACCGCGTACTCGCGCATCGACGGAAAGTACGCCGCGTCCTGTCGCTCGCGTTGAATGCGTAAGATCATCACGACGTCCGCGCCTTCGATCGCGTCCTCGTAATGTTTCTCGACGGTGAGATCGTTGTCGACGATGCCCGCGAATTCGTCGGGCGCGAGCGTGCCGGGACCGCCGACACTGACTTTCGCGCCGAGCTTTGTCAGCAGGTAAATGTTGGAACGAGCGACGCGCGAGTGCAGGATGTCGCCGACGATCGCGACCTTCAAACCTTCAATTCGTCCTTTGTATTCACGAATCGTGAGAGCATCGAGCAATGCCTGCGTCGGATGTTCGTGCGAGCCGTCGCCGGCGTTCACGATGGGCGCGTTGCACATGCGCGCGAGATGTTGCGGTGCGCCGGCCATCGAGTGGCGAATGACGATGCAGTCGGGCGCCATCGCTTCGAGATTGCGCGCGGTGTCGAGCAGCGTTTCGCCTTTCGTGACGCTCGATGTCGAGACGCTGACGTTCACAGCATCAGCGGAGAGCCGTTTCGCGGCGATTTCGAAAGAAGTTCGCGTGCGAGTGGAAGACTCGAAAAAGAGATTGATGATGGTGCGGCCGCGCAGCGCCGGCACTTTTTTGATCTCGCGTTTGGAAACATCGCGAAAAGTTTCAGCCGTGTCGAGCAGGTGCGTGATCTCGCCCGCATCGAGTTCGCGAATGCCCAAAAGGTGTCGTCGATTGAAAGTAGTCTGTGCTGTAGCCATAAAAAAAGCGGCCATTGGCCGCTTCCCTTTCAAGCCGTTTCGGACGGCCGTTCCACAATTACCACGCCTTCTTCCTCGTCAAACTCCTGGAGCATCACCTTGATGATCTCGCTCTTTTTCGTCGGCACGAGCTTGCCGATGTAGTCGGCCTGAATCGGTAACTCGCGATGCTCCTTGCCGCGATCGATCAGCACCGCTAACTGCACGCGACGCGGGCGTCCGAAATCGATCAACTGATCGAGTGCGGCGCGAATCGTCCGGCCGGTGTAAAGCACGTCGTCGATCAAAACGATGTTGCGGTTTTCGATGTCGCCGGGAAGATCGGTGCGATTAACGACGGGCTTCGCGCCCACGGTGGAGAGGTCGTCGCGATAGAGTGTGATGTCGAGCACGCCGACCGGCGGACGATAACCTTCGAGGTCGGCAATCTTCGCGGCCATGCGTTCGGCGAGCGGCACGCCGCGGCGGCGAATGCCGACGAGAAACAGATCGCCCGCGCCGTGATTTTCCTCGACCACCTCGGACGAAAGGCGCGCCAACGCGCGATTGATGCGCGGGCCATCCATGATGCGAGCCTTCTCGATGAAATCCATTTCGCGGGATACTACCACAACAATTTGACTTCTGAAAATTCTGTCGCTAGTCTGCACGACGACTAAATGGTCTACCGCGCTCTCGTGCGTCCGCTACTCTTCAGTCTCCCTCCCGAGACCGCTCACGAATTGGCGCTTCATTCACTCTCGTTACTGAAACCAAAACTCATCAACCGGTTTGTCGCACGTCACTACACGACTCCATCTCTCGCTGTTAATCGGTTCGGCATCTCTTTTCCCAACCCGGTTGGATTAGCGGCCGGCTTCGATAAAAACGGGATCGCGTTAGACGCGCTCGCATCGCTCGGCTTCGGCTTCATCGAAGCAGGAACGGTCACGTATCACCCGCAACCGGGAAATCCACGTCCGCGACTATTCCGATTACCTGTTGACCGCGCGCTCATCAACCGCGCGGGTTTCAACAACGCGGGCGCGGCGGCTTTTGCGAAACGCGTCGAGAAACACCGGCCAAACTGCGTGCTCGGCGTCAGCATCGGTAAGAGCAAGATCGCACCGTTGGACCAGGCAACGGAAGATTACCTCGCGAGTTTCGAGCTTGTTTACAACGTCGCGGACTACATCGCCGTGAATGTGAGCTCGCCAAACACGCCGCAGTTGCGGGAGTTGCAGCAGGCGAAACAGTTATCGTCGCTTTTGAGCGCATTGCAGTCGCGCTCGCGGGAGTTGCAGGTAGAGCATCGCCGTGCCAAGCCGATGCCCTTGCTGGTGAAACTCTCGCCTGACGTGAGCCCGGAACAACTCGAGTTGATTGTCGACGTGCTGCTCCGTTTGCAGATCGACGGCATCATCGCCACGAACACGACGATCTCGCGCGATGACCTTCGCACCGACCGAGGCAAAGTGGCTGCTTGTGGCGAAGGTGGTCTGAGCGGTGCGCCACTGAAACAGAGATCTACACGGATGATTGCGGATCTTTACAGGTTAACCGAAGGCAAAGTGCCGATAATCGGTGTCGGTGGCATCTTCACCGCCGAAGACGCGTGGGAGAAGATCGCAGCGGGCGCATGTCTCGTGCAGTTATACACTGGCTTCATCTATCAAGGTCCCGGCATCGCTCGCGACATTAACGAAGGACTCGAACACATTCTGAAACGAGAAGGACTTCCCAACCTGGACGCGGCCGTCGGTTGCCGCACAACAGATAACAAAGAAGAAAGGAGCAAATAATTTGGAAAAACTCATCGTCGCTCTCGACGTCGACACACCTGCCCAGGCGCTCTCGCTCGCACAACAGCTTCGCGATGTAGCGGGCATGTTCAAGATCGGCTCGACACTCTTCACACTCGCGGGACCACAGGTGGTGAAAGACATCATCGATTCTGGCGCGAAGGTGTTTCTCGATCTGAAGTTTCACGACATACCGCATCAGGTCGCGGGCGCGGCGCGCTCCGCGGCACAACTCGGTGTTTCCCTCTTCACGGTGCATGCGAGTGGCGGCGCCGAAATGATGCGCCGCGCAGTCGAAGCCGTTGCTGAAGTGGCGGAACGCGAAGGCACACCGCGCGCGAAAGTGCTCGCGGTGAGTGTGTTGACGAGCATCGACGCAGACACGCTCGCGCAAATCGGTGTCAACTCGAGTCCGGAAGAATCGGTGCTTCGGTTGGTGAGACTGGCGGAGCAGTCAGGCGTGGACGGCGTGGTCGCCTCGCCACAGGAGGCAGCGCGTATTCGCGCGACAGTTACGGATCGTGAGTTGCTGATCGTTACGCCGGGAATCCGGCCGACGGAAAACGACATCGGGGATCAACGCCGGGTCTCGACGCCGGCAGCCGCGTTAGCCGCGGGTGCGGATTATCTCGTCGTTGGCCGCCCGATCACCGCAGCCGCTGACCCCGTTGCCGCTGCTCGCCGGATCGCGGCCGAGATGCAGCAGGCGATGAACGGGAACTCATAAAGCGTGTGAGCGTGTAAATTGGCTGGCTCCCACCAGCGACCAGAGCAACGCGATTATTGCTCCAATATCGATTTGAAACTATCATGCGACGGTGAATCTCAGCTTGAAAGCTCCGATCATTTTCACTCTAGCAATCCTCTTCTCGACGCTGATCTTTCCGGCTTTTGCTCAAAACGGAGGCAGCGCTGCGTATCCGTTTTCGCCGGCGCCGTATCAGGTCGGCGAGCATTTGACTTACAACATCTCGTTTTCGGCGTTCCCGAGCGCGGCGCACGCCGAGTTTCAGGTCGTCTCACGCGGCACGTTTTTCGGCCGCGAAGCGATTCAGATCCGCGCGCACGTGCAGACTACGGAAATCGTCAACGTCGCCCTGCTCTCTCTAAATAAGGACTACACGACTTACATCGATCCCGCGACCGGCTTGCCGTTTCGCTCCGAAGAGACCGTGCGCGACGCGATCCATGCCGCGGAATCCGCGCAGGACGTGAATCAGCCCGCCGGCGTCGATGCGATCCCGCCGAAGCAAAAAGCGCTTCCCGGCACTTACGACATCTTGTCCGCGGTTTATCGAGCACGCGCGCTACCGCTCGCGGATGGCGCTGAGTACACGT
>DASXXL010000333.1:0-2212 GCA_036503085.1 Pyrinomonadaceae bacterium
GAAATATCTTATCCACGCGCGCCGCCGAAAAACGGCGGAACAGCCAGTAGACAATCACCATCAACGTAAACCCGAGCAACATCCCGATCAACGGCGAGAGCACGATAAACTTCAACGTGCGCAACCACACGTCAGTCTTCAACAACCCACTGATACCGCCATGCGCCGCGATCCCTGCGCCCGCGTAACCTCCCAACAGTGCGTGCGAGCTCGACGTCGGCAGACCGAGATACCACGTGATCAGGTTCCAGACAATCGCACCCAGCAACGCGGCGAGTAACACGTATAGACGCAGGTCGGCGGGAATAATGTCCATCCGCACGCCGTCGCCTATCGCTTTGGCCACGCGCGTGCCGAACACCGCAAACGCGATGAAGTTGAAGAAGGCGGCCCAGATCACCGCCATACCAGGCGAGAGTACGCGCGTCGAAACTACCGTCGCGATCGAGTTCGCGGCGTCGTGAAAGCCGTTGATGTAATCGAAAATAAGCGCGAGGAAAACGAGGATGATGACGAAGGCCAGAGTTGCAGTCATGACATTGTCGATTGCCAGTTGCCGATTGCCGATTTAATTTGCGCGCGAGCCGAGGAAACGCTTACAAATCGGCAATTGGCAATCAGCAATTGGCAATGACCTACGTGTGTTTGATAATCACGCTCTCAATGATGTTCGCGACGTTCTCACAGCGATCGATCGCCGCTTCCAACTTCTCGTAAACCTCTTTCCACTTCACCACCGTCAACGGATCCGGCGGGTCGTGAAACAACTCCGCGATCGCCGCGTGGTAAACATCGTCACCTTCGTTCTCGAGCCGATGGATCTCCACCAAACGCTGCGTCACGCCGCGCGGCCGTTGCAAAGTCGAAACGATCTCTTTCAACTCCGAAGCCATGCGCTCGATGATATTCGCGAAGTCACGCGCGTAGTCCGGGATCTCTTTGACGTCGAAAATAATCATCGCCCGCGCCGCGTCGTCGATCAGGTCCACGATGTCGTCCAACGCCGTCGACATCATGTAAATGTCTTCGCGATCGAACGGCGTGATGAACGATTTATTCAGACGGGTGGAAATCGTGTGCGTGAGCTCGTCGCAGGCGTGCTCGAGTCCCTTGATGCGCTTGGCGTAGTCGGCATACGCCAGATTCTTGTCCGCGAGCATCTCCTTCAGCTCGCGCGCGGCCGCGGAGATGTAGAGGGTCATCTGCGTAAACAGATCGAAATACTGGTCTTCCCTCGGAAGCAGACTAATTGCGCCCATCACTTCACCCGCGTCGTCTAAATTTCTTCTGAACGAAAGGCGGACTATAACCGACGAGCACTCGACTTGCCAAATGTGAGCCGCGTCGTATATCAAGGCCATAACAAAGGACACAAGATGACCAACAGCCACTTGGCGGAAATCCAGAATCTACTGCGAATTGAGGCGGACGCCATCGCGCAGACGGCCACCCGGCTGGACGCGGCCGCGGTCGAACGCGTCGTCGATCTGCTCGCGTGTTGCGAAGGTAAAGTCGTGATTCTGGGCGTGGGGAAGTCGGGAATTATCGGGCAAAAGATCGCGGCCACGATGACGAGCGCGGGCACGGCGGCTTTGTACCTGCACCCATCGGACGCACTGCACGGGGGACTCGGCATCCTGCAACCAAACGACGTCGTGATCGTGTTGAGCAACAGCGGTGAAACTGACGAGATCGTCGCGATGCTGCCTTACTTAAAGAACCGTCAAGTCACGATCGTCGCTCTGGTTGGCAATGTGAACTCAACACTCGCGCGCCGCGCCGACGTCGTGCTCGACGCTTCGGTCGATAAGGAAGCGTGTCCGTTGAACCTCGCCCCCACGACGAGTACAACTGTCGCGCTTGCGATCGGCGATGCACTCGCGATGACGGTGATGAAAGTCAAAGGACTCACGCCCGACGATTTCGCCGTAAATCATCCGGCGGGACGTTTAGGAAAAAGATTGACGCTGCGGGTGAGCGATCTGATGCACGGTGACGGCGAGTATCCGACGATTGCGGTTGGTTCGTCGTGGGTAGAAGTTGTGCGCGCGATCAGTCGAGGCGGACTCGGCGCGGTGTGTGTCGTTGAACCGGATGGTCGCCTCGCGGGAATCATCACCGACGGCGATCTGCGGCGAGCGATCGAGCAGACGAGTCATGAATCACTCGCGCAGTTAGCGTGCGACGATTTCATGACGCGCAAACCCGTAGT
>DASXXL010000334.1:0-13154 GCA_036503085.1 Pyrinomonadaceae bacterium
CAACCGATCGCCGACGGTCTCAAGCTGCTCACCAAAGAAGACTTCATTCCCGAGCACGCTGATCGCTGGATCTTTTTCTTCGCGCCGTATATCGCCGTGGCTTCGGCGTTCATCGTGTTTTCGGTGGTGCCGTTTGGGCCGGATTGGGCGGTGATTGCGGATGTTAATATCGGACTGCTGCTGGTGCTGGCGGTTTCGAGTGTCGGCGTGTTGGCCTTGATACTCGCGGGTTGGTCGTCGAACTCGAAGTACGCGCTGCTCGGTGGACTGCGTTCGAGCGCGCAGATGGTTTCGTACGAAGTGTCGATGGGACTCTCGCTGATCGGCGCGTTGATGTTTGCGCGCACGCTTTCGCTCTCGGGCATCATCGCTGCGCAAGGATCAGATTCGATTTGGTACGTCGTCTATCAACCGGCGGCGTTTCTCCTCTTCTTGATAAGCGGCATCGCCGAGAACAATCGTGCGCCATTCGATCTGCCGGAAGCCGAATCGGAGCTCGTCGCCGGATTTCACACCGAATACTCGGGCATGCGCTGGTCGCTATTTTTTATGGCTGAGTACGCGGCGATGGTCGTTGTTTCGGCTGTCGCGGCGACGGTGTTTCTCGGTGGCTGGTACTTTCCGTTTGTTTACCGGCTCGAAGCGGCGGGACAGCACAACCTGTACGTGCTCGTGAGCCTGCTGGTGTTTTTGGTAAAGGTCTCAGTTATCCTTTACCTCTATTTCTGGCTGCGCTGGACACTGCCCCGTTTTCGTTATGACCAGTTGATGGACATCGGTTGGAAGTGGCTGATTCCTTCGGCGCTCATCAACATCGCGCTGTCGGCGCTTGCGATCTTTGTCGTGCAGGCGCTCAACGGCTGGCGTCAAATGAAAACGATCGACGCGCTCGATCGCGGGTTGAACCTGACGCTCACCGGCAAACTGATCATGATCGCGTTTGGTATCGCCGGCCTGTTCATCACCGCGGCGCTGCTCTCGCGCATCAACTGGCGCTCGCGCGATTTCAATCTCAAGGTGCAGCGCAGAAATATCCGGCTCGTGGATGTGCCGAAAGGCAAACCGGCGGTGACGTGATTGCCGATTTTCAATTGCCGATTGCCGATTTAAGAGGGCGAGCACCTGAGTTTTGCGAAGAAAGCGTCAATTGGCAATCGGAAATCGGCAATCGGCAATGAAAGAGGGTTTCGATGCCTTTAGTTCCAACTCCAAAACCGACTTTCGCGCAGAAGCTGAAACGCTTCTTCATGATCGACCTGCTCAAAGGACTCGGGCTCACGCTGAAGTACAACCTCGGCGCGATCACCGACAAAGACGCGGTCGCGGGCAAGGGAATCTACACCGAGCAGTATCCGAAAGTGCGTCCCGACGTGGCGCCGCGTTTTCACGGCGCGCCGCGTTTGAACATGGATCCGGAAACACACGACACGCTCTGCATCGCGTGCAACCTCTGCGCGCTCGCGTGTCCCGAAGACTGCATCGACGTGATCCCGATGGACGTCGAGATCATTGTGGCGGGCAAACCGCGGCGCAAGAAGGTGCTCGACGAATTCATCTTCGACACTTCGCGCTGCATGTTCTGCGCGCTTTGTCAGGAAGCGTGCCCGACCGCATGTCTCGAGCTCACGCAGGAGTTTGAACTGGCGACTTATTCACGCGCCGGCTTCGTTTGGAACCGCGAGATGCTCGAGCAAGGCCGGGAAACAGTGAAGTACACCAGCTAAGGGCATTGCCGATTTTCGATTGCCGATTGCCGATTTGGAAGTCGAGGAGCATTCAGGAGACCTCACGCCGTGGATGCGGAAGAGTTGAAGCATAGAACGAAGCAGTTTGCGTTGCGCGTCTTGAAGTTAGTGGCAGCGTTGCCGAATAACACTCAAGGACGCGCTATAGGTAGTCAGTTAGTGAGAGCGGGAACTTCCGTTGGCTCGAATTATCGTGCCGCGTGCAGAGGCAGATCAACAGCGGAATTCATCGCGAAACTGGGAACGGTAGAAGAAGAAGCGGACGAGAGTGCTTTTTGGTTGGAATTAATTATTGAAGGTTCTCTGCTCACATCAAAGATGGTTCAGCCATTACTGGACGAGGCAAACGAGCTAACTAGAATCATGGCGCGCTCGCGTCTTACGGCGAAAACCAAACTGGCGAAAGTAGCTAAACGGGTCGTGATGAAACACAATCGGCAATCGGCAATCGGCAATCGGCAATGACTCTCTCCGGATACGAAGCGCTCTTCTTCTGGATCTTCGCGCTGGCGGCGATCTTTGCCGGGCTGCTGACGGTGATGGCGCGCAATGCCGTCCATAGCGCGCTGTTTCTGATCTCGTCGCTCGTCTCCGTCGCCGCGCTGTTTGTGCTCGCGGGCGCGGAGTTCATCGCGGGCGTGCAGATACTCGTTTACGTCGGCGGCGTGATGGTCCTGTTTCTGTTCGTGATCATGCTTGTGAACGTCGGCGCGGAAGAAAGAGGCCGCGAAGAGATCTTCAACAACCAGCGCCAGGTGACGGCGAGTTTGATCTTCTGTTTCCTGCTGGTCGGCGGCGTGCTTTACGCAGTCAGCGATGGTTATCGCGGTTTGCAAAAACAGCATCCGCAAGCTGAAACAACGGTCGGCGAACAGACTGACGCGAACCAAATCACTGGTCCGCAAAACGCGACCGGTACGAGCCAAATCACCAAAGACACGGAACGCATCGGCAGCAGTCTTTATCGTTACGCTTCGCTGCCTTTCGAAATCGCGAGCATCCTGCTGCTCGTCGCCATCATCGGCTCGGTGATGCTGGCGCGCACACTCAAACAGGAAGTCTCGGCGGACGACGTCGATCCCGACGTGTTGCTCGAAGAGATCGCGCGAGATCCCGAGCTCGCGCAGTTTGAACCACGGTCTGAATAAACATGCTCAACTGTTTCATCCCTGCGTTGGCGTTCTTGTTTCAGGAAGCTGACAGTAGTCGTGTGGCCTTGATGAAGAAGGCGGCGCTGAATCCGGACCTGTCGAAGTTTCTCGTGATTGGCGCGCTGCTTTTCATCATCGGCGTCGCGGGCGTGCTGACGCGACGCAACATCATCGTCATCTTCATGTCGATCGAACTGATACTCAACGCCGCGAACCTGAACTTCATTGCTTTCTCGCGCTATTTGCAGGCCTCCGGCAACGCCAACGCGCTCGCGGGCCAAATCTTCACCGTGTTTGTGATCGTCGTCGCCGCGGCAGAAGCGGCCATCGGTTTAGGTATCGTCATCGCTCTCTATCGCAACAAGGAAACGATCTGGGTAGACGAGATCGACTTGTTGAAATGGTGAAATGTACAAATACATCTGGCTAGTTCCCCTGCTACCACTCCTCGGCGCCGCCATCAACGGCCTCTTCGGCCGGAAGTTTCGCTTTTCCGAAGGACTGATTGGTGGGATTGCGGTCGGATCGGTCGCGCTGGCTTTCTTCATAAGCATCGCCGCGGTGTATTCGTACGGCTTCGGCAGCCAGGCTCACTGGCCGAACCCATATTTAACCAGCCAGGATGGTTACAGCTTCACTTGGATTCCCGCCGGCGCGGTGAGCGTCAATCACGGCGCGAGCTATTCACTACTCAATATCGAGTGGAGCTACCAACTCGATCCGCTGTCGTCGATCTTCATGCTGATCGTGACGGGCGTGGGCTTGTGCATCTTCATCTTCGCCACCGGATACATGCACGGCGAGGCGGGCTTCTATCGCTTCTTCGCTTACATGGGCCTCTTCATGTTTGCGATGCTCGTGCTCGTGATGGGCTCAAACTTCCTGATGATGTTTGTTGGTTGGGAAGGAGTCGGTCTCTGTTCGTATCTGCTCATCGGCTATTACTTCGATCGCCAGGAAGCGGCGAACGCGTCGCGCAAAGCGTTCATCACCAACCGCATCGGCGACTTCGGTTTCGCGCTCGCGATCTTCGGCGTCATCGCCACCTTCGGCACCGCGCAGTACACGCAAGTCTTCGATCAAGCGAAAACGTTTCCAATGGAGATGCTCGGCCATTGGGGCGTGCTTTCGTGGATTGCTTTGGGACTTTTCATCGGTGCGTGTGGTAAGTCGGCGCAACTGCCGCTGCACGTTTGGCTGCCGGATGCGATGGCTGGTCCAACTCCGGTTTCTGCCCTGATTCACGCCGCGACGATGGTTACCGCGGGCCTTTACATGGTCACGCGCACCAACGTCATCTTCCAACACTCGCAGACGATGCTCCTCGTCGTCGCGCTCGTCGGCGCCGCGACCGCGATCTTCGCCGCGACGATCGGTATCACGCAAAACGACATCAAGAAAGTCCTCGCATACTCGACCGTTTCGCAACTCGGTTTCATGTTCATGGCCTGCGGCGTGGGCGCGTTTGTCATCGGCATCTTTCACGTGATGACGCACGCGTTTTTCAAAGCGCTGATGTTTCTCGGCGCCGGCAGCGTGATTCACGGCATGCACCATGAACAGGACATGCGCCGCATGGGCGGGTTGAAGAAGTACATGCCGTACACGTACTGGACCTTCTTCGCGGGCTGGCTCGCGATCTGCGGTGTGATTCCGTTCAGCGGTTTCTGGTCCAAGGATGAGATTCTTTGGAGCGCGGCGTCGACGACGCACATTCCGCTCGGGTGGATCATCTGGCTCGTCGGCACGATCGCGGCGATCTGCACGGCGTTTTACATGACGCGGCTGATGGCGATGACGTTCTGGGGACGCGAGCGATTTCTCGAAGCGCCGGCCGGCGGTGAAGCCGACGAAGCACACGCGTCTGCTTTCGATAAAGGCTACGCGCCGCACGACGCGCGGCTGTCGTCAGCAGGCGATCGTCCGCGTCACGAACCCGGCGAACATGTTGGACCAGTGCACGAGACGGTGGCGCAACACGTTGCGTCGCACGGTCACGACGGTAGCCATCATCATGGCGCGCACGTTCCGCATGAGTCGCCGGTGTCGATGTGGGCGCCACTGGTTGTGCTGGCGATCCTGGCAACGCTCGGTGGATTTCTCGGGGTTGGACCAGCGTTTCGCGCCGTCACCGGATCGGAGCATCCGGGTGGCCGTTTGAATATCGTGAACTGGCTCAGTCCTGTGATTTGGAATCCCACCGGCGAAACAGGAGCAGAACACGGATCGGAGCCGCTGGCGGAAAATCCACCGCCAACGGAAGCCACGCATGAAGGCGCGACGGGATTTAATCTCGCGCACGCAGTTGAAGGGTCGACGCACAGTGAGCTGGGCACTGAGTGGATCTTCATCATCATTTCACTCGTCGCCGCCGCGATCGGCATGTTGCTCGGCGGCCTCTTCTACATCTGGCGGCCGGCACTGCCTGACATCTGGGCGCAACGACTGCGCCCACTTTATCGCGCGAGTTACAACAAGTACTGGGTTGACGAGTTTTACGGTTGGGCTGTCACCCGACGCACGATGGACGCCGCGCGCGCGGTGTTTTCCTTCGACTCGAAACTTGTCGACGGCATCGTCAACGGACTCGCCGCGTTGAGCCGTGGCTTTAGCCGCATCGTCGGCGGCATCGACAAGTATTTCGTGGACGGCCTCGTCAACACGATCGCCGCTTTCATCGCGCGGCTGATGTCGCCGCTTTTGCGCGCGGCGCAGACAGGTTTCACGCAAAACTACGCGCTCGTGATGGTCGTCGGTCTAATGCTCTTCGTGGCTGCGTTCTTCGCGAGCGACATCGCGGCGGCGCTGCGCGGCGTGTTCGCGGCGATCCTGTAACTGGCAAACAACATGAACAACTACATACTTACTTTCATCACCTGGCTGCCGGCGGTCGGCGCGATCCTCATCCTCGCGTTCATGAAGAAAGACCAGTCGAGCCTGATCAAACGATTCGCGACAGCGTGGTTCGGCCTCGACTTCATCCTTTCGCTGTGGCTGCTGAAATACAACCGCGGCATGGGCGGCATGCAGTTTCTCGAGGACCACGAGTGGATCCCGATCATCGGCGCGCGTTACCAGATGGGCGTCGACGGTGTCGCGGTGTTGCTAATCGTTTTGACGACGCTGCTCGGCGCGATCGCTGCGTTGTCGTCGTGGGAATACATTCAGAAGCGCGAGAAAGAATATTACGTTCTGTTGCTGTTGTTGCAGACCGCGGTTATCGGCGTGTTCGCGTCGGTGGACATGTTCCTGTTCTACCTGTTCTTCGAAGTGTCGCTCGTGCCGATGTACTTCCTGATCGGCATCTGGGGTGGTGAGAATCGCCTCTACGCCGCGATCAAGTTCTTTCTTTACACGCTCGTCGGTTCGGTGGTGATGCTGCTCGGCGTGTTGAAGATGTACTTCCTGACACAGGACGCGTCGATTGCCGGCAAGGTCACGCAGGCGAGCATCAGGCTGGTCGCCGGCAACGACAGCGCCGCGCAGCTTGTTTGGAACACTTACCAAACCGCGCTCGCAAACAGGACCGGCACGTTCAATATCTTCTTTATGCACGCGATGGGACCGCTAATCCCGACGGGCACACTACAGATCCTGTTGTTCATCGCCTTCGCACTCGGCTTCGCGATCAAAGTGCCGATGTTTCCGTTTCACACCTGGCTACCTGACGCGCACGTCGAAGCGCCGACCGCCGGTTCAGTCATCCTTGCCGGCATTTTGCTGAAACTCGGAACCTACGGTTTCTTTCGCTTCAACTTGCCGATGTTTCCCTGGGCTTCGAAAGACGAGAGTTATTTCGGAGGCTTTGGCGTGCGCAGCGTGATGGTGTTTCTTGCGATCGTGAGCATCATCTACGGCGCGCTCGCGGCGATGTATTTCGTCGTCAAGAGAGATGGCGACGTAAAGAAGCTCGTCGCGTATTCGTCAGTGTCGTCGATGGGCATGGTGATGCTCGGCCTCTTCGCGCTCAATCCGAATGGAGTTAACGGCGGCGTAATGCAGATGGTGAATCACGGCATCTATTCCGGCGCGCTGTTTCTGCTCGTCGGCATCATTTACGAACGACGTCACACCCGCAACGTCGCGGAGTTTGGCGGACTCTCGCACGTGATGCCCGGTTACGCCGCGATCTTTCTCGGCATGGTGATGACGGCGATCGGCTTGCCGTTGCTGGCAGTGTTCATCTCTGAGTTTCTCGCGCTGCGCGGCGCGTTTGAGGCGAATCCTTACTGGTCGGGTTGGGCCGCGCTCGGCATCATTCTCAACGCCGGTTATTTCCTCTGGCTCTACCAGCGCATGTTCTTCGGCAACATCACGAACCCGAAGAACGAAACGCTACCGGATCTGAAAGGACGCGAGTGGGCTTACATGGTCCCGCTGATGATTCTCGCGCTGTGGATCGGCGTCTATCCGAAACCGTTTCTCGAATACATTCAGCAACCGGTGAACACGGTGGTGAAGCACGTCAGGCCCGACTACGTGATTCCGGGAACGGCGGCGCCGGCCCAGGCGGAGCGGGCGCAAAAATAGGCCGCAAAAAGGCACAAGAAGCACAAGTACACTTACATAGCTCAAATGTTTCTTCTTCAGGCCAACACTACATCGCTCGTTAGCGTTTCGGATCTGCAGCTCATCGTGCCCGAGTTGATCCTGACGGTTTGCGCATGCATCGCGCTCGTCATGGAAGTGATCCTGCCGTATCGCAAGAGCAAACTCACTGCTTACTTCTCGCTCGCCGGTATTGCGCTCGCGTTTATCTCACTCGTCGTGCAATGGCGGACGGTCGGCAGCGCTTTGCCGTTCGATGGTTTCTACGGCATGGTGCGTATCGACGGTTTCGCGCTGCTCTTCAAAGCGATCTTTCTCGTGGCCGCCGGGCTCGCGATCGGAATTTCGACGCGCTATCTCGACATCGAAGGCGAGCAGCACGGCGAATACTACGCGCTCGTGCTTTTTGCGACCGTCGGCATGATGTTCATTGCGTGCGGTTACGATCTCATCTCGCTTTATATCAGTCTCGAGTTGATGGCGCTGACGTTCTACGTGCTCGTCGCGTTCACGAAACGCGAGAAGCGCTCGAACGAAGCAGCGATGAAATACTTTCTGCTCGGCGCGTTTTCGTCGGGCGTGCTGCTGTATGGCATGTCGTTGCTTTACGGCGTGGCGGGTTCCACGAATATCGGCGAGATCGGCAGCCGGATCGGCCAGGTCGTGCCGCAGATTCAACAGGCACTCGACGCGGCGAAGACGTCGGGCGCGACTCCCGACGATATCGTCAAGTTGCGGCCGTTGCTGCTGCTCGCGATGATCGCGCTCGGCGCGGGACTGTTTTTCAAAATCGCGGCGGTGCCGTTTCACATGTGGGCGCCGGACGTTTACGAAGGCGCGCCGACGTCGGTGACGGCGTTCTTGTCCACCGCGTCGAAAGCCGCGAGCTTCGCTTTATACGCGCGCGTCTTCAACGTGGCGCTCGGGGGCATGTACGCGGATTGGGCGCCGCTGCTCGGACTCGTCGCGGCGATCACGATCATGGTGGGCAACTGGGCCGCGGTGACGCAGGAGAATTCCAAACGGCTGCTGGCGTATTCGTCGATCTCCAACGCTGGTTATCTGCTGCTCGGTCTCGTCGCGAACAACCTCTACGGCTACATCGGACTCATCGTCTATCTCTTCGTCTACACGCTGATGAACATGGGCGCGTTCGGCATCATCATCAGCCTGCGCCGGCGCGGGATCATCGGCGACAACGTCGACGACTTGAGCGGGCTTGGTCAGAAAGCGCCGGGCATGGCGGCGATGATGACGATCTTCATGTTGTCGCTGGGTGGGTTGCCGATTACGGGCGGATTCATCGGCAAGTACTTTCTGTTCGGCGGCCTGATTCAACGCGGCACTGGCACGGGCGGAAAGCATTGGTTCGTTTGGCTCGCTGTTTGGGCCATCATCAACACGGTCGTCTCCTTCTATTACTACTTCCGCTTCATCAAGGTGATGTATCTCGGCGACCGCGTCGCGGATAACAAACCGCTCGCACTTTCACCGGCGCTGCAAACGGCGCTGGTTGTGTCGGTCATTGGCGTGCTGATCGTCGGCGTGTATCCGCAACCGCTGATTCGTATCGCGCAGGACTTGATTGGACCACTCGCGTCGACTGTCGCCGTTGCCTTGAAGTGATCGCCTACTACTTCCTCGCCGCAGTTTCGTGTTGGATCGGGATAAAATCATTGCTGGGTGGCGTTCGTTATGGGCGCTACGTTCGTCGAGAAACACAACGGCCGCCTGGTAAGTACGAACCGTTTGTCTCGGTGATAGCGCCGACGCGAGGCTTCGAGCAGGGATTTATCGACAACGTTGGTCCTCTGCTTTCCCAGAACTACCCCGAATATGAAATCCGATTTGTGTTCGACGATCCGCAAGATCCCTCGCTCCCGCTTGTTCGCGAGTTGGGCGCTCGGGTTGTAATCAGTGGGCCGGCCGAGGGAACAGGTCAAAAGGTCCACAACTTGATCGTCGGCGTCCGTGAGATCGATCCGCGAACCGAAGTAATCGTTTTTGTTGATACGGACGCGCGGCCGAATGAGAACTGGCTGCGACAGCTCGTCGCGCCGCTCGCGGATGAAAATGTCGGCGCTTCGACGGGATATCGTTGGTTCGTTCCCGAACGTGGCGGCCTCGCGTCGCGTTTGCGCGGTGTGTGGAATGCGTCAATCGCGTCTGCGCTCGGCGCTGACATAACGAAAAATTTTTGTTGGGGCGGTTCGACTGCGATTCGCCGGGCGACGTTTGAACGATTGAGTGTGGTGGACTGTTGGCGCGGTACGGTGTCGGATGATTTCACGATCACGCGTGTGCTGAAGGAAGCGAAACTGCCGATTCACTTTACGCCTAATTGTCTCGTGCCGTCGGTCGGCGACTGCGGCTGGGATGAGCTCGTGGAGTTTACGACGCGACAGATCAAGATCACGCGCGTTTATGCGCCGCACTTATGGCTGCCGCTGTTGCTCGGTTCGTCGCTGTTCGCGATCGCGTTCTTTGGCGGGCTCGTGTTGCTCGGACTGAGGATCTTTGCCGGTCAGTCGTTCTGGCTGGTGCTGGGTTTTCTTGTCGTGATCTTCGCGCTGGGCGCAGCGAAAGGCTTCATACGCTGGCGCGCCGTCAGCATTCCGCTCGCGCGTTATCAGAAGGAACTGCGACGCGATCTCGCCGCGCACATCTTTCTCTGGCCCTTTGCGTCGCTACTCTATCTTTACAACGCGATTGTCGCGGGCTTCTCGCGGCGCATCACGTGGCGCGGCATAACCTATAATTTGCGCTCACCTAATGAAGCTGTCATTATTTCTCGCGATTCCTGATGGCGAATAAAGCGGTCCAACTCGTGCAACTATTGCGCTCGTCGAAACGCGAGAAGCGCCTCGGCACCGTGATCCTCTTTGTGACGTCGCGTTGCAACGCTTTCTGCCAAACGTGCTTCTACCACGAAGAACTGAACCAACCCGGTGATCTCACGTTCGCGCAACTCGCAAAGATTTCGCAAACGATGCCGCAGATCACCGACCTGTGGCTCTCCGGCGGCGAGCCCACGCTGCGACGCGACATCTCTGACGTGATCGATCTGTTTGTGAAGAACAACGGCGTCAACCGGATCATCATCCCCACGAACGGTCTCATCAAATCGCGCGTCTTCGAGATCGTCGATCGCGCTCTCGGTAACAACCGGAAGATCGATCTCTACCTGAACATCGCGCTCGACGGCTACGGCAAAACACACGATCGCATACGCGGCGTCCCCGGAAACTGGACCAAAGCGCTCGACTGCATCGAATATCTTTACCCACTGAAAGCCAAATACACGGATCGCTTTCGTCTGAACGTCAACACCGTCGTCTGCGCCGAAAACTACACCGAGATCGACATGCTCGCCGAGTTCCTGTGGGCCAGCTACAAACTCGATGGGCAATACTTCAACATCATTCGCGGCGAGACGCTCGTCGGCGACTCGATCAAGCAAGTGCCGCCGCAAATACTTCCCGCGATGTACGCGAAAGTCGCGAAGCTCACCAAGCGTTACGGCGATCGGATGTTTGCCGGCGATGACGCGAGCAAACGCTTCGTGAAGAACGTTGCTTACGTCGGCACGATCACCACGCACTATCGCACACAGCACGCAAACTTCAACCGCGCGACCCCGTGGCCGTTTCCGTGCACCGCAGGCGAGACGACGGCGGTGATCGATTACAACGGCGACGTACGTGCGTGTGAGCTGCGCGAGAAATTCGCGACGCTCGTAGATTTTGATTACGACTTCGGCGCGTTGTGGGACGCGCAATCAAGAACCAACGAGCTCGCCGAGATCGACGGCGGCAAGTCGTGCTGGTGCACGCACGTCTGCTTCATTCACGATTCAATGCGCCACTCGCGCCGTGCGCTGCTTTACGAAGTGCCGAAGAACTTTCTCACTCGCGATAGCTGGAGTTGAAAGCCATCCACAGATTACAAAGATTTAGCGGACTATCTGTGTAATCTGTGGATGGTTTTACTGACATGCCAAAGAACGATCAGGACGAAAACCGCAAGACCGGCTTTGCGTATGCGGCAGGGATCACCTTGTTTGCCTCGGTCGCCGCCTTCTGCGCCGTCGGCTACTTCCTCGACAAATGGCTGAACACAGAGCCGTGGCTGCTCATTGTGGGCATCGTGATCGGCTCCGCGGCCGGGCTTTTCGAGTTTGTCCGTTTGAGTTCAAAGACGTATTAAATTAAAATCTCCCGCTTCGCGCATGGCGGATTCTTTAGACAATGCCATCAATCAGAGGATTTTCCGGACGATGGCGATTGCCACCGGGCTGAGTGTAGCTGTGTCTGCGCTCGCCGGCCCATGGCGCTTCACGACCGGACTGCTGCTCGGCGGACTGCTGGCTTTGTTTAATCATCGCTGGTTGAAAAACTCCGCCGCGGCCGCGATTCAACTCTCGACTGATCGCGGGGTGAAGCGACTCGGCCTCGCGCAGTTTCTGCTTCGTTACGTCGTGATCGCCGGCGTCGTGTTTGCGACTTACACGCTGGATCTCGTGTCGCTGCCGGCGGTGCTTGCCGGGTTGTGCAGTTTTGTCGTCGCCCTGATGGTCGAAGCTTTAAGAGAGTTCTACTTCGCAATTATCGAGCGAGAGGAAAAAATCAGTTGATGTTCTGGTTGCAGCACGCCGCCGCGCAGACGGCAGAGCACGCGGAAGAAGCGGCAGATCATGCCGAAGAAGCCGCACACCAAGCACCGATAATCGTGCAGCTTGTGAACCACTACTTCGGTGAAGCGGCGCTCAACTTCGAGCTCAGGTACACGAAACCGATTTGGGACAAGGTGCTGGGCTGGTTCGGGTCGACGCCCGAAGCGGCGTTTGGTCCATACACGGTGGACAACGCGATCCCGTGGTACACGGTGATGTTCTTCATCGCGTGCGTCCTGAGCGTGGTGATCATCTGGATCTTCAAAGGCAAGCTCTCCGAATCAGAACCCGGCCATGGCCAGCAGACGCTCGAAGTCAGCGTGCTCGCCGTGCGCAACATGGTCCAGGACATCATCGGACCGCACGGTTTGAAATACTTCCCGGTAGTGATGACGTTTGCGGTGCTGATTCTCGTCTCGAACCTGATGGGACTCTTTCCGCTGTTCATGAGTCCGACGTCAGCGACGAGCGTCACGTTCGCGCTCGGTCTAGCTTCGTTTCTTTACTACAACTACATCGGCATCAATGAAAACGGTCTCTTTGGTCATCTCAAACATCTCGCTGGTCCCATCTGGTGGATCGCGCCGCTGATCTTTCCGATCGAGTTGATCAGTAATTTGATTCGTCCGTTCTCGCTCGGCATTCGTCTGTTCGGTAACTTGTTTGCCGACGAGAAGGTGCTGGAAACGCTCTCCGGACTCGCGCCGCCGTGGACCTGGCCCGCGCCGATTCTGCTGATGCCTTTGAGCGTGTTCGTGGCTTTGATTCAGACTTTCGTTTTCATACTGCTGTCGCAGTTGTACATCAGCGAAGTGTCGCATGCGCCGCACGAGACGCATGGTGCGCACGGCGAAGAACCGTACGACGGCGATGAGTACATTGCTCCGGTCCTTACTTAATTCGGTAGATCCCAAATTACCTTGGGACCGCAGGCGTCTCGCCTGCAAGGCTACGAGTGGCGTGCTGTCATGTATTGCAGGCGAGACGCCTGCGGTCCCGGGTAAGTGAGGAGTTCAAATTGGGTCACTACCCTTAATT
>DASXXL010000335.1:0-6531 GCA_036503085.1 Pyrinomonadaceae bacterium
TTCGCGTTGCGTTACGAAAGAATGCTTGTCGCGATGCAGAAACTCGATTGGGTCTTCGATGGTGACGATGTGACCGCTGCGGGTGGAGTTGATGCAATCGATCATCGCCGCGAGTGTGGTTGACTTGCCGGAACCCGTTGCGCCGGTGACGAGAATCAGGCCGCGTCGCTCTTCAGCGATCTTGTCAATGACTGGCGGAAGACCGAGTTGGGCGACGCTCTTGTTGTGATCGGGAATGACGCGCAGCACGATGCTGACGGTGCCGCGTTGCTGAAAGATGTTGGCGCGGAAACGGCCCAGGCCGGAAACGCCGTAGCCGATATCGACTTCGGAGACTTCTTTGAACCGCTGCTTTTGCCGGTTGGACATCATCGAGAACGCCATATCGAGGGTGTCTTCGGGCTTGAGACGCGGCGCGTCTTCGACCGGGTGGAGTTCGCCGCCGATGCGCATGACGGGGAAGGCGCCGACCTTCAGGTGCAGATCGGAAGCAGCGTGACCAGTAGCGATGCGTAGCAGATCGTCGATTTTAACGGCCATGAATGTCCTGAGAACCTTTTTGGAACTGCGAAAGGCTGGGGTTTTTGAAGTTTTAGCGCGGTGGAGCGCCAAAGTCACTATAGCGTGGCGCTTCGACGAGCGTCAATAAATATCCCAATAGACGCGGGTCATCAAAGCTGGTAGTATGCGCGTGTATGCCTGAGAGGCATACATTTTTGTCGACAAACTAGTCAGCATAGCCACGGACCCTCACCGACAGTGGTTTCCAGCTTGGGGAGGCCGTGATGGCACAACTACGAGTCAGCAAGGAGACTCATGAAAAGCTTCGTGAGCTTGCACGATACGAAGGGATATCTATGCAACGAGTTCTGGAGAAGGCTCTCGCCGACTATGAGAAAACGCAATTTTTTGACTTGTTAGACGCCGCTTTCAAGGCTTTGAAGGCCGATCCCGAAGCTTGGGAAGAAGAACTGCAGGAGCGGCGTCTTTGGGAAAACACCCTCATGGACGGCCTCGACGCGGACGAGATTTGGACGGAGGATGGAAAAGTAATTGTTAAGGAGTAACTGTCACCGCGGGGAAGTCTGGTTTGCGGATCTGGAGCCGGGACGGGGCCGTGAGACGTCTGGACGGAGGCCGTGTTTGATCATCTCGGACGATCGCTTTAACCGAACTGCCGCAGAATTAGTCATTGCGGTCCCGATTACCTCGAAGGGAAAGGCCGTTCCGTCTCACGTCGAGGTAAGTCCTCCCGAAGGCGGATTAACAATGCGCAGCTTTATCAAGTGCGAAGAGGTGCGTGCGATTTCGACGGAGCGCTTGTTGAGGATTATGGGTACGGTGAATACCTCAACGCTGCACAGTGTCGAACACCGGTTGCGGCTGTTGCTGAATTTGTAAGCCCGGATTAAACCGACACTTTCAACTCAGCCTCATTAATCGCGCCGGCGAAGCCGTTGTTGTCCGATGTTTTTTGTGCGGGCTCGTTGATGTAGGTGAGCCAGTCGCCGGGGGCGGGACGCTCGCCTTTGGTCACTTCGAAAAAGACCTTTTGAATCTTTTCCGTGATCGGACCGCGTCCGCCGCGACCCACCGTGATGCGGTCGACCGAACGGATCGGCGTGATCTCGGCTGCCGTGCCTGAAAAGAAGAGCTCGTCGGCGACGTAAAGCGCGGCGCGTTGAATCGTGCGCTCCTTAATAGTAATGCCGAGCTCCTGGCAGATCTGGATCACACTGTCGCGCGTGATGCCGGGCAGGATTGAAGAAGAAAGCGGCGGCGTCAGCACAACGTCACCGTGGACCACGAAGATATTCTCGCCGGAACCTTCGGAAACGTAACCACGATCGTCGAGCGCAATGCCTTCAGCAAAGCCATTTAACAGCGCTTCCATCTTGATCAACTGCGAGTTCATGTAGTTCGCGCCACTCTTCGCCATCGCCGGCATTGAATTAGCCGTGAGCCGGTTCCAGGTGGAGACGCAAACATCCACGCCTTGTTCGATCGCTTCGTCGCCGAGATACTTGCCCCAGTCCCACGCGCCGATGTAGCAGGCAAGCGGATTCGGAAACGGATTAACGCCAAACGCCGGATGCTCTTCGTCAAGACTGCGGAACAGAATCGGCCGGATGTAGCACTGTTCCATCCCGCTGCGGCGCGCAAGCTCGATCGACGCGTCGCAAAGTTGATCGAGCGTCCACGGATGGTCCATGCGATAGATTTTCGCGGAATTCAGAAACCGCTGGATATGCTCGCGGAGTCGAAAGACGGCTGGCCCACGTTTAGTTGCGTAACAACGAATGCCCTCAAAGACACTGGAACCATAATGGAGCACATGCGACATCACGTGAACGCGCGCGTCGTTCCATTTAATAAACTCTCCATCATGCCAAACCACGTCGCAAATGCGAGGTGTTTTTACATCTTTGGCAGTGCCTTCTTTTGAGAACATGGTGTGTTCTACTCCTTAGGAAAAAAATATTTGGGGACAGGGCACAATACAGTAGATGCAGTTCGGTTTGCAAGAACGCCTCCCACCTGTAATTATGCTAGCGAACATCGCGATGCGTTCGCTTAAATCACACTTTCTGACTACGTTCTTTATAGCCGCTGCATTTCTCGCCGGCTGCCAAAACAACAAGATGAACCAGGACAAAACTACGACCGTGGCCCAGGCTGCGGCGACCGATCCCCTCAGTATTCATAAACGCGCAATCACCGTCGATATGCACGCCGATTCTGTCCAGCGCGTACTCGACGAGCACGTAGACCTCCAACAACAACTCAGCGACGGCCATTTCGACGCCGTGCGCGCGAAAGCCGGCGGCCTCGACGCGCAGTTTTTCTCGATCTGGGTCGAGCCGCAGTTGTTCGGCGGTGGCGGCGCTCGGGCGGTAAAACGCGCCGACGATCAGATCGCCGCAATCCACGAATTGGCCGAAAAACATCCGGAAACGTGGCAATTAGCGACTTCCGCGGCTGACGTGCGCCGCGCTGCACAGGACGGAAAGATCGCGGCGTTGCTGGGCCTCGAAGGCGGTTACGCAATCGATGAGAAACTCGAGAATGTCCAGCGTTACTACGACCTCGGCGTGCGTTACATGTCGCCGGCGTGGAGCGTGAGTACGAGTTGGGCGGGCTCGTCCGGTGATGAGATCGGCGCATCGCGTGGCTTGAACGACTTCGGCAAAAGCGTCGTGCGCGAGATGAACCGGCTCGGCATGATGGTCGACGTTTCGCACGTCTCCGACAAAACTTTTTGGGACATCGTGAACACGTCGACAAAGCCCGTCGTCGCAACGCATTCAGCTTGTCGCGCGATCGCCGACGTGCCGCGCAATCTCACCGACGACATGATTCGTGCGCTGGCGCACACTGGCGGCGTCGTCAACGTGATCTTTTATCCCGAACACATCGAGCCGGGTTGGAGTGAGTTGAAGAAAAGAGTCGACGTTGAGATCGCGCCGCTCGTGCAGCAAGCATCAGAAGCAGAGCCCGGCGATGCGGTGCACAAAAAGATGGCGCGCGATCGCGTGCGGCAACGCGAGTATGCGCGTCGACTGCCGCCGGTTTACGCAGCGCGCGTGGTGGACCACGTCGATCACATCGTGAAGCTCGTCGGCGTGGACCACGTCGGTATCGGTTCGGACTTCGACGGCGTGCAGGCCACGGCAGCGGATCTCGCGACAGTGGCTGACCTGCCGAACCTGACGAAAGAGTTATTGAAGCGCGGTTATTCGGAAAGTGATGTCGACAAGATTCTCGGAGGGAACATGTTGCGCGTGATGGACGCGCAACAAGCAAAGTAATGCCTCGCACTGCGAAGAAAGCAACGCCGCGCACGAAGACGGCGGCCGCGCGCACGAAGCAAGCGCGAACACGAAAAGTTACACCAAAGATCGGTTTTCACGCGCCGATCAAAGGCGGCGTGCACAACGCGCTGATCGTCGCGAAAGACACCGGCTGCGACACGGTGCAGTTGTTCTCGCGCAATCCGCGCGGCTGGATGGCGAAGCCGTTGACGCTCGAAGATGTCGTGCTGTTTCGCAACACGCGTCGTGCCACGAAGATCTCGCCGGTGTTGATTCATTGCAACTACCTCGTGAACCTGGCCGCGTCAGATGAAGTGATGTTGCAGAAGTCGCGCGAGTCGTTTCGCGAAGAAGTCGAGCGCGCGTTGTTGTTGGGTGTCGATTACCTGGTGGTCCATCCGGGCAGTTCGCGCGGCGCGTGTGAGACGGACGGCATCGCGCTGTGCGCGGCGAGTTTGCACATCGCCTGCAAGGGAGTGAAGTTTGGTTCGCTGCGCATCCTGCTCGAAAACACGGCCGGCCAGGGCGATTGCATCGGTCATCGCTTCGAACATCTTCGCGAGATCATGAACGCGTGTCCGAAGCTGCCCCTCGGCGTTTGCATGGATACGGCGCACGCGTTCACCGCCGGTTACGACATTCGCGAAGCAGACGGGCTCGAAGCGTTGCTGCAACGGGTGCAGAAAACCGTTGGGTTGAAAAACGTGCACGCGATTCACTTCAACGACTCGCGCGCCGTTTACAACTCGCGCGTCGATCGTCACTGGCACATCGGCGAAGGCCACATCGGCCTCGACGCCCTGCGGCGCGTCGCCCAACATCCCAAACTCAAGCACGCCGCCTTCATCCTCGAAACGCCCTACGACGATCCGCGCGCCGACGTGAAGAACCTCCAGACGCTGCGTTCATTCGTGATTGACTCGTAACACAGATAAACGCGGATAGTGTGATAGATTGAACCAGGTTATGGACGAAAAATATTTCCCCGAACAGATCGAAAAGAAATGGCAGCAGCGCTGGACGGAGGCGGGCGTCTTCCACGCGCAGGAAGAAGACCCGCGCGAGAAATTCTATGCGCTCGAGATGCTGCCGTACCCGTCAGGCTTTTTGCACATGGGCCACGTGCGCAACTACTCCATCGGCGACGCGCTCGCGTGGTTCAAACGGCTGCAAGGTTTCAACGTCCTCCATCCGATCGGTTGGGATAGTTTTGGCCAACCAGCGGAACAAGCCGCGATCAAACGCGGTGTGAACCCGCGCGACTGGACCGAAGAAAATATCGTGCACATGCGCGGACAGTTGCAGCGGCTCGGCATCAGTTACGACTGGGCGCGCGAGATCGCCGCGCACCGGCCGGATTACTACAAGTGGGACCAGTGGTTCTTTCTGAAGATGCTCGAGCGCGGTCTGGCTTACAAGAAAACGTCGCAGGTCAATTGGTGTCCGAAAGAAGAGACTGTGTTGTCCAACGAACAGTCGTCGGGCGGAGTCTGTTGGCGCTGCGGCACGCCGGTCGAGAAGCGCGATCTCGAGCAATGGTTTTTGCGCATCACTAACTACGCGGAACAACTCGTCGCGGACATCAAGCAGATCGAAGCCGGTTGGCCCGAGAAAGTTTTGAAACGGCAGCGGGATTGGGTCGGCCGCAGCGAAGGGGCGTTCGTCGACTTTCAGATCAAGGACAGCGACAAAAAGATTCGCGTGTTCACCACGCGCATTGACACGATCTACGGTGCGACCGCTGTCGTGTTGTCGTCCGAACATCCGCTGCTCGAAGAGATCCTCGCCGGCTCAGCGTTGAAGGTCGACGTCGACGCGTTTGCCGCCAAGGTAAAACAGGAAAGAGCGACACGCACCGGAGAAGTCGAGGAAGAGAAGGAAGGCGTGAACACCGGCGTGCTCGCGATCAATCCGTTCAGCGGCGAGACCGTGCCGGTGTGGGTCGCGAATTACGTGCTGATGGAATACGGCACGGGCGCAGTGATGAGTGTGCCCGCACATGACGAACGCGATTTTGAGTTTGCGCAGAAGTACTCGTTGCCGATTCGCCAGGTAATCGCGCCGGTGAGTCACGAACAGCTCGAGGCCGAACCGTTGCCGACAACCGCGGGCGATGCTTCCGCGGAAATACGGCAGTCGTTCACCGACTACGGCGTGTTGCTTAACAGCGGCGAGTGGGGCGGAAAACTGTCCGAGGTCGCGATCAAAGAGATGTCGGACCACGCGAAAGAGCACGGCTTCGGCGAAGCTGCCGTGACTTACCGCATTCGCGATTGGGGCGTCTCGCGGCAACGGTTCTGGGGCGCGCCCGTTCCGGTGATCTATTGTCCGAACTGCGGCATGGTTCCGGTTCCTTACGAGCAGCTTCCGGTCGTATTGCCGCCGACCGCTTCGTTCACCGGCACCGGCGAATCGCCGCTCGCGAGCGTGCCTGAGTTTGTGAACACAACTTGTCCGAATTGCGACGCGCCCGCGCGGCGTGAGACCGACACGATGGACACGTTTGTCGATTCGTCGTGGTACTTCTTTCGTTATCTCGATCCACACAACGACGCCGAGCCGTTCGACACGGGAGTCGCGCGCCGTTGGACGCCGGTGGACCAGTACATCGGCGGCGACTCGCACGCCGTGATGCATTTGATCTACACGCGCTTCTGGACCAAGTTCATGCGCGATCTCGGCCTGGTAAACTTCGACGAGCCGGTGAAGCGATTGTTGA
>DASXXL010000336.1:0-4155 GCA_036503085.1 Pyrinomonadaceae bacterium
GATCCGGTGGTGCTCGCCGCACTCGTGGTGTTGCGCCTCCAGACGATTGTTTCGAGAGAGACGAAGCCCGGTGAGTTTGCGGTACTGACTGTAGGCAGCAGTGTCGCGGGTTCAAAGAGCAACATCATCCCGGATCGCGCAGTGCTGTTGCTGAATCTACGCACTTACGACATGGCGGTGCGGCAGCACATGATCGATAGCATCGAGCGCATGGTCAAAGCCGAGTGTGAGGCATCCGGATCGCCGCGCCCGCCGGAGTTTGAATATTTCGATCAGTACCCGCTCACCGACAACGACCAACAAGTGACGGAAAAGATCACGTCTGCATTCCGCAGTCACTTCGCGCCTGAAATCGTGTTCGATCTCGGCCGCCAAACCGCCAGCGAAGATTTCAGCGCCATACCCGAAGCTTTCGGCACGCCGTACACTTACTGGGGCGTCGGCTGCACGGATCCACAGCAGTATCAACGCGCTCTCGCTGCCGGGCGCGTGGAGCAGGACATTCCGGTCAATCACTCCGAATTCTTCGCGCCGGTCATCGAACCGACACTGTCCCACGGTACGCAGGCGCTCGTGATTGCCGCTTTGACCTATCTAGCTAAGTGAGGTTCTCCGCGTGGGTTCGACGACCACTGCCGCGACGGCCCAAACACACCGAGGCGCCAACAAACTCATTCTAGGCATTGTCCTGGCGGTCGTAACCTTCTGGCTGTTTGCACAGACGACACTAAACGTCGCCCCGGCGATGCGCGACGAATTGCGGATTAGCGAAAGCCTGAACAACATCGCCGTAAGCATCACCGCCCTGTTCTCAGGAATCTTCATCGTTGTTGCGGGTGGCCTGGCAGACCAGGTCGGACGTTTGAAGATTACTTACGTCGGCTTGGCGCTGAGCGTCCTCGGTTCACTACTGATCGCGATCTCTCCAGCGGGCACTGTCGTCTTTCTGATGACGGGCCGAATCATTCAAGGTCTATCGGCTGCTTGTATCATGCCGGCGACGCTGGCGTTGATTAAGGATTACTTCGACGGCAAGGAACGTCAGCGCGCGATCAGCTTCTGGTCCATTGGCTCGTGGGGCGGCTCAGGCGTTTCTGCTCTGTTCGGCGGGCTCATCGCATCTTCTCTCGGATGGCGCTGGATCTTCTGGATGTCGATCGTCGTCGCTGTTATAAGCTTCGTGTTACTGCGCGGTGCTCCTGAGAGCAAAGTCACATCGGCTGACAAGCGGAGTTTTGATTGGTACGGGTTTACGTCTTTCATCGTTGCGATGGTGGCCGTGAACATCGTCATCGGACAAGGCTCCGCGTTGGGATGGTCCAATCCGCTGGTGATTACACTTGCGGTCGTCTTCGTGATTGCGGTGCTGGTCTTCTTCAGGGTCGAATCACGTAACGCCGATGGTTTTGTCGATCTGGGGCTATTCAACAACAAGACGTATGCGGGTGCGACGCTCTCGAACTTCTTACTCAATGGCGCGGCCGGCACGCTGCTCGTCGCGCTGTCGCTAGTCCAGCAGGGCGCAGGGCTGTCGTCTTTGCAGTCAGGATTGTTGACCATCGGCTATCTGGTAGCGATTCTGAGTACCATTCGTGTCGGTGAAAAATTTCTGCAGCGTATGGGAGCGCGGAAACCGATGTTGCTGGGTTGTGCCATCACGGGCGTTGGAATCCTGTTGACGACGTTTACGTTTCTGCTGGTTCGCCAATATATGATCGTCGCGTTTGTGGGCTTCACACTTTTTGGCGTTGGACTCGGTTTCTACGCGACGCCGTCCACTGATGCGGCGCTCTCGAACGTACCGAATGAAAAAGCCGGCGCGGCATCGGGTATCTACAAGATGGCGTCGTCGCTCGGAGCGGCATTTGGCGTCGCGATCTCGGCCGCGCTCTTCACGGCATTGAGTGGTCTAAATACCAGTTTTGGACCGTTGTCTGATCTTTTTCTCGGCAGAACGGACAATATCGCCATTCGCTTCGCGGCCGCCGTGGCGTTGTTGTTCAATGTGGCGATGGTGGTTGTCGCGATTATCGCGATCATTATGACGGTACCCAAAAACGAAGGGAGACACGCGAACTGATCCAGTCCGCGGCAAATCAACAAGCTTTGAATGCTCTGGCGCAGTTCAAGGCTTATGCGGCGAGTACGCTGCTGGTACTCGACCTCGCGGGCACGTTTGTGTTCGCGCTGAGCGGCGCGGTAGCCGGAGTCAAGGAACGTCTCGATCTGTTTGGCGTGCTGGTGCTCTCTTTCGCGGCGGCTAGTGCGGGCGGCATTATGCGCGACCTGCTGATCGGCGCAGTTCCGCCCGCGGCAATCAGCGATTGGCGTTATCTCGCGGTTTCTCTGCTCGCGGGACTCGTAGTGTTTTTCTGGTACCCGATTAGCGAACGACTGCGGAACCTGAGCAACCACGTGCTTATTTTCGATGCGGCAGGGCTGGCGCTCTTCGCCGTGGTTGGTACGCAGAAGGCGCTCGGCTACAGGCTGAATCCACTGATGGCGGCCCTGCTCGGTATGCTAACGGGAATTGGCGGCGGCATGCTTCGCGACGTGCTGATCACAGAAGTTCCCACCGTGTTGCGCGCCGAGTTATATGCTGTTGCCGCGCTCGCCGGCGCAGTTGTGGTAGTAGTGGGTCAGGTGCTGAACCTGTCGCCCACCGGGACGGCGATTACCGGCGCTGCGCTCTGCTTCAGCATTCGCCTCATTGCCATTAGGCGTGGTTGGCATCTTCCCGTGGCGGGCTTCCCGCGCTGGCGCAAGTCAGAAGAATCAGATCAGGATGAAGACCAGAGCGATCGTGAAAGGTAAGCACGGCCACTCACAAGTTTAGCTGTGCTCTGGTCTGAATCAGTTGCAGCACGTGCGCGCGGGAGATCACTCCGGCCAGCGATCCGTTGACACTTACCGGCAACTGGTTCAAATCGTGACTCGCCATCAATTGGAGGGCCTCAGTAACCGGTGTGTCGGCACGAACAGTACGCACGCCATCGAGCGGCCGCATGACGTCTGCTACGGTAGTGTACGGCCAGCGCGCTCGCGGGACAGCCGCCAGTTCGGCTGGAGTAATGATTCCTTCGGGTTGCCCATTCAAGCTCACTACAAAAAACCGGCGTCCGGTGCGCATGACATGTTCTTCGGCAAACGTTTGCAGATTGGCATAGGCATCGACTTCGGGATAATCGCGCGACATCACGTCGCCCACACGCAAGCCGCGGAGACCCTCGGCGATCACCATTTGCGCATAGCTCTCGCGTGAAGCACTCAACAGAAACCAGCCGATAAACGCGAGCCACAAACCGTTGAACCCTGCGCCGCCGAAAAACTGCATAACACCGTAGACGATCATCAGGAAGGCGATGATCTGACCAACGCGCGCCGCAATCGTCGTCGCGCGTTGGGCATTGCCTGTTATCCACCATATCAGGCCCCGGAGGACGCGCCCGCCGTCGAGCGGAAAGCCCGGGATCATATTGAAAAGGGCGAGACCGATGTTGATAACGCCCAGCCACATCAACATCGCCGCCACCGGTGTTTGCGGCATACCAGGCGGTGTCCACCCGAGTAACAAAGCAAGTACCAGGCAAACAACGCCGATCACGAAGCTCGTAATCGGGCCGATGATTCCCATCCAGAATTCAGTCTTCGCGTCACCCGCGTCGCGCTCCATTTGGGCGACGCCGCCAAGCGCGAAGAGGGTGATTGAACGCACCGGCAAGCCACGAGCTTTCGCCACGAGTGCGTGCGAAAGTTCGTGGACGATAATCGAAGCGAAAAAGAGAACCGCTGTTATGAGGCCGAGACCCCATCTGAGCGAGACGCTCCACGCTGGATTCGTGAGTTGAAACTGTTGCGCAAGCGACAACGTGATCAACACGGCGATGATGAACCAGCTATAGTGCAAACCGATCTCGACACCGAATAACCGTCCGAGTTTGATCTGTGCTTTCATAATCACGAACAATAGCGCCCAAATCTGCCGGAAGCTTCGCTCTTCTTATCCTTTTGTTTGATCAGATCCGGTAACGGAGCATTGCGCCCACGCCACCGACACTGCTCAGCAGCGCGGTATCCTCGATGAAAGTGACACGGGCGCCAGTCTGTCGCGCGAGCATGACCAGCAAAGCAGCCGGCGCCAGCCTCGATTCAGTC
>DASXXL010000337.1:0-2833 GCA_036503085.1 Pyrinomonadaceae bacterium
CGACCGCGAACTCGTCGCTATCGCCATCAACGGTTTCGACGGCAGCTTTGAGGAACTCGTCCGTCGCTACCAGCGTCCGATCTCGGCTTACGTCTACCGCATGGTCGGCAACTACGAATCCGCCCTCGACCTGACCCAGGAAATCTTCATCAAGGTCTACAACTCCCTCAAACGCTATCGCGCGGAATTCAAGTTCTCGACCTGGATCTACAAGATCGCTCACAACGCCGCGGTCGATCACCTCCGCCGCAGCGCGACCCGCGAACAGTCTCTCGTCGCGGGCCCGGAAGGCGACAGTTTCGACCTCCCGATCGAAAGCGCGCGCCTGAGTCCCGAACAGGAAAGCGAACGCCGCGAACGAACAGTCGAGATCGAGTCGGTAGTCAGATCGCTCCCGGCGAACTACCGCGAGCTGATCATCCTGCGCCACTCGCAGGATCTGAGTTACGAAGAGATCGTCGAAGTCACCGGCCTCCCACTCGGCACCGTCAAGAACCGTCTCTTCCGCGCGCGCGAAATGATGCGCCAGCAGTTTGTCGACAGAGGAATCACCGGGATTTAATGACCAGGGTCCAACAAAAGATCTGCCAGAAGAACCTGATCGCCGCTTACGTCGACGGTGAATTGAGCGACGTCGCCACCGCGATCTTCGAGCAACACGTCGAAGACTGCACCGAATGTCGCAACGAGCTCCGAGCGCATCGTGTTTTCGTTTGCGAGCTCGATGCAGCGCTGACCGGCAATGTAGACATCCCGGTGCCGGCGGATTTTCCGAAAGTGATCGCGACGCACGCGCGCAGCGACATGCGTGGCGTTCGCACGGCCGCCGAACACCGTAAAGCGATCGCGATCTGCTTAATACTTGCTCTGGCCGGTTTCGGACTACTCAGCGCCACCGCCCGCGACAACGTCTTCATCGTCGTCGGACGATTCATCGGCAGCATGTTCCGCCTCGTCGGTTTTGTCGGCGGCGTGGTTTACGATGGAATCGCCGGACTCGTCGTGATCTCGCGCGTGTTGGGCCACAAGATCGTCAATGAAAGTGGTTCGTTCGCCGTGGTCCTGGTGGTCCTCAGCGCCGGCGTTGTGCTGCTCTCGCGCTTGATCCACGATTACCATCGCACGGGCGCAACCGAATAAGGGGGCTGCTCGTGTCAACCGCTGTTCTTCACTCACCAGCCGCGTTCCCAAAAATCCCTGCCACTCGCATTCTCGCGTTGATGGGGTGGGTGTTGATTTTGATGACCGCTGTCTACGCGCAACAATCAACCACCAACACGGCCGGCGAAAAGGTCGTCCTCGTGAACAGCGTGACTGACAGCACGGTCTTCGGCATGGGCAACTCGGTCAGAATCACTGGCACCGTAAAACAGGGCGCGATGTCGCTCGGCGGCGACGTGATCGTCGAAGGCGTGGTCGAAGGCGACGTGGCAACGATCGGCGGCTCAGTGATCCAGATGCCGGGTTCGCGCATCGGCGGCGACGTGATCGTTCTCGGCGGCACGTATAGCGCCGACAGCGCGTTGGCCCAACGCGATCCGAGGAGCATGACGATCATGTACGCCGGCTACCAGCAGGAGCTGCGCGGCATGATGCGCAATCCGACCGGGCTCTTCAGTCCTCATTGGACGCCGACGTATTTAGGCACGCGACTGCTGGTCGTGCTCTTTTGGTTTGTAGTGTCGCTGGCGTTTACGTGGGTGATGCCGGGGACGATCGGGCGCGGTGTCGCGCGCTTGCAGTTGACGAGCATACGCGTGGCGGCGATCGGTTTGTTGGGAGCGTTGGTGCTCTTTGTCAGTGTGCTGGTCTGTTTGTGGAGCATGCCCGAGCCGATCCAGGTGGTGGTCGGGTTGCTGGCCTTGATGCTTTGGTTGGCGGCGAGTTTGTTTGGTAGGGTGGTATTGTACGCGGCGACCGGAAAATGGCTGCAACGAAATTACGTGCGGTTTGGTAACAATTCAGAGACTTGCGCGTTATTGTTAGGGACGACTTTTTGGGTGCTGCTCGGGTCGCTGCCTTATGTTTGGCCGTTCATGGCAGCTTTCATTTTGATAATCAGTTTCGGTCTTGCTTTAACCGCTCGATACCGCAAACCCGTTACTGTTTAGGAGAAGACCGGCGATGAGAACGTCTCTTTTAGCAATCGTATTAGCATTGTTCTTCCAGGGTGGCGACGCGGGCATCACCGCGAAGTACGCGCTCGGCGAAGTCAAAACCATCGACGCTGCCGCGAAGCAATTGACGATTAAAACGGACGCGGGCGCCACGGTAACTGTCACCGTCACCGACAAAACCTCGTACAAGACACTCGCGCCCGGCGAGCAGTCGCTCACCAATGCCACCGATACCACGCTCGCTGAGGTAGGCGAAGGCGATCGCATCATGGCCCGCGGTAACGTCGACATCGAGCATAAGTCTGTTCCCGCTTTGCAGATCATCGTGATGACGAAAGGCGATCTGGCGAAGAAGCAGGACGCTGAGAGAGCGGAATGGCGTCGTCGCGGCATCGTCGGCGTGATCACCGGGCTGAAACCGGAGACTAAAGAGATCACGATTGCTCATCGGGCGATGGGCGGCACGCAGTCGATTGTTATGCAGGTCGGCGAAAATACTGAGATGCGCCGCTATGCTCCCGACTCAATCAAATTCAGCGACGCGAAGCCCGGTAACTTCGCTGAGTTGAAAGTCGGCGATCAATTGCGCGCGCTCGGCGATCGCGGCGAAGACCCGCTTCGTTTCACGCCGCAGAAGATCGTGAGCGGGAGTTTTCGTACTGTGGGTGGCGTCGTGACGGCGGTCGATCCTGCAACCGGCGAGATCAACATTAAGG
>DASXXL010000338.1:0-2717 GCA_036503085.1 Pyrinomonadaceae bacterium
CGTATCTGCACGACATTCGCCGCACGCACACGCTCGTCGAGACGATGGAAGAATTGTCAAACCTCGCCGACGCGATTCTCGACTACGCGCTGAGTCTCGCGCGGCAGGATCTCGACAATCGTTACGGTTTGCCGCAGCACGTGGACGAACGCGGCCGCATCGCGACCGCGGAGTTCTGCGTCATCGCGCTCGGCAAACTCGGTTCTCTCGAGCTCAACTACGCCTCCGATATCGATCTCGTGTTTCTTTATTCAGACGAAGGCACGACTTCTGGCCACGGCCAGCGTGGTGACGTCACGAATCGCGAGTACTTCGTCAAACTGTCGGAGACGATCGCGCGCATCGCGGGCCAGTCGGGCGGTGAAGGCGCGGCGTATCGCGTCGATCTGCGTTTGCGTCCGCATGGACGCGACGGCGCGCTCGCGTGTTCGCTTGCGGAAGCGACGCGTTATTACATGAGCTCGGCGCAGGATTGGGAACGACAGGCGTTGATTCGTTCGCGTGCGGCGGCGGGTTCCGCGGAGTTGTTTGCACAGTTCAAGGAAGCGGTGACGCCGTTTGTGTTTCGGCCTGATGTATCGGTAAGCCGCGCGCTGGAAAGTGTGCGTTTGGCGAAGCAGAAGATCGATCGGCAGACAGAGAAGAAGAGTGGTTACAACGTGAAGCTTGGGCGTGGCGGGATTCGCGAGATCGAGTTCATCGCGCAGGCGCTGCAGTTGGCCCATGGCGGGCGCGATGATTGGTTGCGCGTGCCGCACACGCTCGTGAGTCTGGGGCGGCTGGCGGATCGGGAGTTCATCACGCAGCAGGAGCGTAGTGAACTTTCCGACGCATACGACTTTTTGCGGACGCTGGAGCATCGGCTGCAAATGGAGCACGGCCTGCAAACGCACACGGTGCCCGAGTCGGAAGAGGCGCGGCTGCTCATCGCGCGCCGTATCGGCTTTAACAATCCGCAGGATTTTATCTCCGCTTTGACGACGCACACGCGCCACGTTCGCGCCGTTTACGACCGGCTGTTCTCTGAACTCGAGCAGGACGTGAAACCGGTTAAAGCCGCGACTGAGAGCAACGACAAGGAACTTGGCTTGGCGCTGAGTGCTGCTCGTGTTTTTGCCGAGCATCTCTCAGAGTCGAGGGACGCTAAGTCCGCGGGATCGGCGTTACTTTCATTTGCGAACCAGGCCCTCAACCCGCATCGCGCACTCGTTCACGCGGTGCGTATCGCGGCTTCGCTCGAAAAGACCGAAGGCCGGCTACATCTCACCGAGACAAACTTACGCACGTTGATGAAAGTTTGCGGCGCGTCAGACTTCTTCGCCGAAATGATCGCCGCGAACCCGGCGTTGATTGGATCGCTCGGCGCGTCTGCCGCGGACGCGTTGCATCGTGACTATCGCGCGCTGTTGCGTACGGCGATCGACGCGGAAAACAGTTTTTCGGCTGAGCTCGCCGCGTTGCGGCATAAATGGGCCGAGTTGATCGCGGAGATTGGCGCGCTCGATATCTCCGGCGAGCTTTCAATCTTCGATACTAATCGTTTGCAAACGGAACTTGCGATTGCGAGTCTCAATGTTTCGTACTTAATCGCGCGCCGCGAAATGGCGCGGCGGTTTGGTTCGTTTAGCGGTGGACCACGCATCGCGATGTACGGTCTCGGACGGCTCGGCAGCGCCGGCGTCGATTACGGATCGGATCTCGACGTGTTGTTCACGTACGACTCGATGGTGCCGTCGCCGATCAAGACTCTCACGCAGGACGAGACGTACTCGCGTCTGGTTGAGTTGATGATCGCAGCGCTTTCGAGCATTACGCGTGAGGGTTATCTCTATCGCGTCGACTTGCGTTTGCGCCCGCACGGCAAGAATGGACCACTGGTCACCAGCGCCGACGGTTTTCTCGATTACTTGAAAGAGGAGAGTGCACCGTGGGAGTGGCTCGCTTACGTGAAGCTGCGCGCGGTGGGCGGCGATCTGGAGCTCGGCAAAATGATCGAGACGCACGCGCGTCATCGTATTCATGAAAACGCGCTGCGTTTCGATCGGGACGAGTTGAAGCTGGAGACGCGCCGCGTGCGCGATCGTTTGGAGAAGGAGAAGGGAACGCGCCGGCGGCAGACAGGAATTGATATTAAATACGGTCCCGGCGGGATGCTCGACGTTTACTTCGCGACGCGTTACTTGCAACTGCGTGACGAAGTGATCGACGGCGGCGACGATCGTTCGACCGCGTTTACTCTCGACCGTCTTCGCGACGAAGGCTCGCTAAGTGAAGAAGACTTCTTGACGCTGAGCACAGGCTACAGTTTGCTGCGCTCCGTCGATCACAATCTGCGCCTGATCGTGGGCCGTTCGACGCGTCTTCCCGACCCGAACCATGTGACCGCGCGCGACGTCGCCTTTCGCATGGGCTTCACCTCCGCCCACGAACTACACCAAACCCTTCTCGAACAGATGCAATCCATCCGCGACAGCTACAACCGCATCCTCAGTAGCAGACAGGATGAACAAGGTTTACAAGAGTAGCCAAAGGTAGGAAATCTGTCCGAGCCCGCCTGCGTTCTGCCTGAGCCCCGCCCTTCCTGTTAATTCTGTAATCCTGTCTTACGCCGTCCTGTCAGTTTCGACTGATTCGTACCAGCAGCGGGTGCACCAGCGGTGGGTGGCTTGTCGTTCTTCGAGAGAGTAGCTCGCGGAGAGCGGCAGGCGTTTGACCAT
>DASXXL010000339.1:0-2096 GCA_036503085.1 Pyrinomonadaceae bacterium
CCTCTGATGGCGAGCACTTCACGGTGGCGGTGCTTCGCGGCGACGAGAAGTACAAGCGCTTCGTGAAGGGAACGAACAGCGCGGTCTATCCGAAGCTCGACACGGAAGCGAACCACACGAAACCGCAAAGCGATAAGCAGAAGCAGGAGAAGGAAACGGTCAGCGCGCTTTCGAACCTGCGGCCGCAACATCTCACCGACGCTTTCATGATTCGTCCGATCGAGCCGAATGGACCGTATATTTACGTGCAGAGCGAGTTTTTTCAGGAAGAACCGGATACTCGGACGAAGGGCAAAAAAAGCGATCGTGTGATGCGTGGTTATTATCTGCTCGAAGAGTTCTCGCAAGCGCCAAACGGTGAAGCGAAGATGTCGCGTCGCTTCTGGTTCGATCGCGTGAATGGTATTCGTTTGGCGCGCGTGCAGAGTTACGACGACCGTGGACGGGTCGTTACCGACGTTGCTTACTCCAACGAAAAAGTGATTGGCAACGGCACGACCGCTTCTTTGCCGAGCCGCATCGAGATCACGCGGCCGCAGGATCAATACAAGCTCAGCATGACTTACCAGGACACCACGACGGTCGAGCTCCATCGAGAGTACGGTCCGAAAGCATTCCTGCTCGAAAACAAATGGCAGTTGCCGGAAATCGATCTCGACGCCCAGAACAAGAAAGTTACTGCTAACCAGTAATCGATGAGAACGATCCTAAGCGCAGAAAATCTGGAGAAGGTATATCGGATTGGCAAGCTAGACGTGCCGGCGTTGCGCGGCGTGTCGCTGGAAGTGCAGGAAGGCGAGTTTGTCGCGATCATGGGTCCGTCGGGTTGCGGCAAGTCGACCATGCTTCATCTGCTCGGCGGACTTTTAACACCGACTGCGGGTCGCATCGTTATCGACGGCGAAGACATCACTGCCGCGTCCGATGCGAAACGCACCGCTGTGCGGCGCAAAAAGATCGGGTTCGTCTTCCAACGATTCAATCTTTTTCCGACGTTGACCGCCGAAGGAAATCTCCGACTGGCGGAGCGAATTCACGGCAACGGCGGCGGCGATCCGCAACGACGCCGCGAGGTGTTGCGACTGCTCGGGCTCGAAGATAAGCTGCATCACAAACCGCTCGAACTGTCCGGCGGCGAACAGCAGCGAGTGGCGCTCGCGCGCGCAGTGGTGACGCGTCCGGCGATCGTCCTGGCCGACGAGCCCACCGGTAATCTCGACTCCGAGAACTCCGCGCTCGTGCTCAACATGTTTCAGGAATTGAACTATCGCTTTCATCAAACCATCGTGATGATCACTCACAATCCCGAGGCGGCAGCGATGTGCAAACGGATCGTGCAGATGCGCGACGGCCACATCGTCGAGACCGCGCCCTCAGTTCGTTTGTAGCCGCCCTGGTGATTTCTGATTTACACGCGAATCTTCAAACGTTTAGAATCTAACGACCCGCCAGCCACGAGTCCTGTGGCTGCTTACTTGCAAGCTTGAAGACGTGCGAGGCCTGACTTCCACACTGAAGAAGATCTTTTTTTGGAACTACGCGAGGAATACGTGGCAATGGGATCTGCTGTGTGTAGTCATTCTGATCTTCATTTTTTTTACCCCGCAACACTGGTTTGCGGGGAGCGAACGGCCTCGAAATACGGTGCATCAAAGCCCCGTCGCGCAAACAGTGCTTTTGAGCCGGGAAATGGTTGACAACGCAGAAGATAAGGGTCAAATCGAACAGCGAGTAAAGGCCTTGACGGGCCGCGCCAAAGTAGAGGTTTTAGCTGTTCGACCCGTAGTCGACTCGGAGGGCCGCACGCGCAGCTTCGAGGTTGACATACGTTGACCTTTCCCTATAATTGCGAGGTTTTTTGCGTGCCGAGGGAAGGGGAGATATAGTTAAGGAGCCAGTATGAAGAGATTGATTCCCGTGGGCCTGGTGGCAGCTTTCATAATTTCCGCATTCGTATTTGTGTTCCCGGCCACGAGTAATGGTCAGGGCGCCGGCCTGGTGAGTTCTGTAATGAACCGGATGGAAAAGAACCGGCAGACGTTGAAGACGCTGCGTGCCGGTATCAGCATGGTCAAGTACAACTCGCAGCTCGGTGT
>DASXXL010000340.1:0-3340 GCA_036503085.1 Pyrinomonadaceae bacterium
CTCTACTCCGGCAACGCGGTGATTCCGAAAGGCGTGCGTTTGCCGACAGAGATCGGCGCAACTGTCGAAGCATTCTCCGGCGTCAACGATAAACTGATTGTCACGACCGCACTCGAGCCTTTCTCGCTCTATTTGAAAGTCTCGCTTTACGCAGCGATCTGTCTTTCGGTACCGTTTCTGTTGTTTCAAATCTGGGGCTTCGTCTCGCCCGGACTCTATCCACACGAGCGCGCGTACGTCACGCCTTTCATTTCCCTGTCGACGATCTCGTTCGTGCTCGGCGCGGCCTTCGCTTACTACGTCATCTTTCCGCCCGCCGCCAGGTATCTCCTCGGTCTCGGAACAGACTTCCGCCTGCTCTTAAAAGCCGACGACTACTTCGATTTCATCATTCTCGTGATGCTCGGAATGGGAATCGTCTTTCAAATGCCGGCGGTAACTTACGTGCTCGCGCGCATCGGTCTCGTCACCGCGGGTTTCCTGATACGCATCTGGAAAACTTCACTCATCGTGATCCTCGTTGCGGCCGCCGTCTTGTCGCCGACCAACGACATCCCGAACATGCTGTTGTTCGCGGCGCCGATGCTGGTGCTTTACGTGATCTCTGTCTTCGTCGCATGGATGTTCAGTAAGCCGCGGACGACGACCTAACCGCGCACGAAATCCAGGAATTTCCCCAGTTTTGCTCGCCTTTCGGGCAACTGAGGTTCACTCCGGTCGCATCCTTGACTCTGTTCTTAACGCGATCTTAGAATCCTGGGTCTTCAGCCAGTGTCCGGCAGCAGTCCGAACAGTTCGAATTCGTCAACCGTTTTCATAGGAGTTTTGTAATGTCTTACCAGAAAGTCGCTCTGCGTCTGGCTCTCGTATTTGCGTTTGCTTTGATCGCCAGCACGGCCGTTCCGGCTCAGGACCAGCAGCCGGATCCGAGCAACAAGCCGCGCAACGTCAAGCCCGAACTCAAAAAAGCGTACAAAGACTGGCTCGATAAAGACGTTACTTACATCATCACCGACGAGGAACGGAAAGCCTTCAAGAAACTCGCCACCGACGACGAGCGTGAACGCTTCATCGAAGAGTTCTGGCGCCGCCGCGACCCGGATCCGGATACCGACGAAAACGAATTCAAAGAAGAGTATTACGAGCGCATCGCCTACGCGAACGAGCACTTCAGCTCCGGCATCCCCGGGTGGAAAACCGACCGCGGCCGCATCTGGATCATGTACGGCAAGCCCGACGAGCGTGAAACGCACCCGATGGGCGGCGCTTACGAACGCCCGTCGTACGAAGGCGGCGGCTCGACCACCACTTACCCATTTGAGGTCTGGTTCTATCGTTATCTCGCCGGCGTCGGCTCGGGCATCGAGATTGAGTTCGTCGATCCCACAGGCAGCGGCGAGTACCGCATTGCGCGCAATCCAAACGAAAAAGATGCGATGCTGATGATCCCCGGCGCGGGACTCACTCTGTCAGAGCAACTCGGTTTGACCAGTAAAGCCGATCGCATTTCCGGGGCCGGCGGTATCGGAAACACGCAGTATCAACGCGAACAGGACAGCCCGTTCTCGCGTCTGCAATTGCTGGCTGACTTGAGCCGTCCGCCGCAAGTGAAATTCAACGATCTCGCGAGTGCGGTCAACACCGGCGTCGTCGAAGAGAATCCACTCAACTTCGATCTGCGCATCGACTTCTTCCGCCAGTCGGACGAGCGCGTGATCACCGCGTTCACGATTCAAGCTGACAACAAGGATCTCGTGTTCCAGGACAGTGGCGGATTGCAGCAGGCGCGCATGAACATCTTCGCCCGCATCACCTCGGTCGCGGGCCGGCGCGTCGGCATCTTTGAAGATCCGGTGATCACGACCGCCACTGCCGAAGAATTGAGCGAAGCGAAAGATCGCAAGTCTGCTTATCAAAAAGCAGTGCCACTCGCTCCCGGCACTTACAAAGTCGACGTGATTGTTCGCGACGTGGCGTCAGGCGCCACCGGCTTGAAACATCTCGGTTTCACCGTGCCGCGTTACGATGCGGAAAAACTCCAGACGTCAACCATGATTCTCGCGGCGAAACTGGAAAGCCTGCAGGACCAGCCGGCGGTGGGCCAGTTCGTCATCGGCACGACGAAAGTCATCCCGAATGTTTCCGGCATCTATCATCGTGGGCAACCGGTCGGTGTGTACCTGCAAATCTACAACGCCGGTATCGATCAAACCACGTTGCGTCCGTCAGTCGACGTTGAATACGCGTTGCTCAAGGACGGCAAGGAAGTCGGCAAGCAAGCTGAAGATTGGCGTGGCATGAGCGACTCCGGTCAGCGCCTGACGCTCGCTCGCTTGATCGATACGCGAAACCTTCCCGCCGGCGACTACGAAGTCGCAATTCGCATCCGCGATCGCGTCACGGGCCAGTCACTCGCGCCGTCGCAGAAGTTCAGCGTTGTTCAGTAACCCCTCTACTCACAACTGCTCCGCGAATAAATTGCTCTAGCTGGTCCAGGTAAGCTGGACCAGCAGAGCTGAACACACTATGTCCCGCCCCGGGAAAGATCAGCAGCTTCTTCGGTTCGTTAGCAGCGGCAAATAACGCACGGCCTTCGTCTGTGGGAATCGTTAGATCGGGATCGCCGTGAGTGATGAGGACGGGAACATTCACGTTCTTCAACTTCCGCGCGGATTCAAGACGGTTCCGGCCGAGGAAATGTAACCAACGAGGCAATAGCGGCAACCTCCGCGAAGCCAGAGAACTCGCCGAACTAAAACCCGATTCGAGAATAAGCGCGCCACACCCACAATGCGTCGCAACGTCAGTCGCGACTGTCGTTCCCAGCGATTGCCCGTAAAGCACGATCTGGTTGGGCCAGGCGTATTTCTCGTTCACAACGAACGAAAGCGCCGCCTTGCCGTCGTTGTAAAGATCGGCTTCATTCGCAGCCGTACCGCCGCTCAATCCATAGCCACGATAATCAAACAGCAGTACGTTGAATCCACGCCGTGCGAGACTCTGCCCCCACCAGCCCACGTTCGTAACGTTCCCGCCGTTCCCGTGAAAGTAAATGATGGTCGCCGCCGGAGGCCACGACTGCGCGTTGAAATACCAGCCGTGCAAGTGAGTACCGTCAGCCGAAGTGAACCAAACATCCTCCGCGCCGGACGGCGGTTGCGGTGGGTGCTTCGCGTCGAGCAGCGCCGGACGAAAGGTCATCAACGACTCAACCCAACGCAGGCCAAAAACGAAGGCAACTGAGCCGAGTACGAGTGCACCTACGAGAAAGGCGCTGATGTGAGTCAAACGTTTCAAGTGATAAGATACGAAGGAAATGAACCAACGGGTTGAGTTAATT
>DASXXL010000341.1:0-5829 GCA_036503085.1 Pyrinomonadaceae bacterium
CGCGTGCTGGCGTTGTGTCCCGGTGTGACGGATACAAACTTCTTCGCGGCTTCGAAGATCGATCGGCCGCCGCTGCGAACGGTGCAAACGGCGGAAGAGGTAGTGAACACGGCGTTGCGCGGACTCGCGCGCGGCAAGACCGTGGTGGTCTCCGGTTGGGCCAACTGGTTCGTCGTTGAGGCCGAACGCGTCGTACCGCGATCGGTAGTCACGAAAGTCGCCGCGAAAGCACTGCGGTCTCGTTTTGAATAAAGGCCATCCACAAATTACGCAGATTCACTGCCAAACTGTTTGAGTGAATCTGCGTAATCTGTGGATGGCTTGAATGGAGGTAAGGATGACGGAACGGATTTTTAATTTCAGCGCCGGGCCGGCGGTGTTGCCGGTGCCGGTTTTGGAACAAGCGCAACGCGACATGCTCAGCCTGCCGGGCGTCGGCATGTCGGTGATGGAGATCAGCCATCGTTCGAAAACGTTTGACGAGATCCTCGCGCGCGCGGAATCGGGTGTGCGCGAGTTGCTGAGCGTGCCCGACAATTACCGCATTCTCTTTTTGCAGGGTGGCGCGAGCTTGCAGTTCTCGATGGTGCCGATGAATTTCCTGCCCGCCGACGGCAGCGCCGATTACGTTTTGACCGGCAGTTGGGGCAAGAAAGCGTTGAAGGAAGCGAAGCGCGTCGCGAACGTGAACGTCGCTGTGACGATGGTTGACGGTGGTTTCACGCGCGTGCCCGGACAGGACGAGCTGAGTCTGAATCCAAGCGCCGCTTACGTGCACATCACCAGCAACGAAACGATCGAAGGCGTGCAGTGGAAACACGAACCCGCGACCGGCGACGTGCCGCTCATCGCTGACGCATCGTCTGACATTTTGTCGCGCGCGATTCCGGTTGATAAGTACGCGCTGATTTACGCGGGCGCGCAGAAGAACATCGGGCCGAGCGGCGTCACGCTCGTCATCCTGCGCGACGATCTCTTGCAGCGCATTCCCGACGGCCTGCACACGATGCTCGACTATCGCACGCACGTCGAGAACAATTCGCTTTACAACACGCCGAACACGTGGGGTATTTACATCATCAGCCTCGTCACCGGGTGGATTAAAGACAAAGGCGGCATCGGCGGCATGGAGCGGGAGAACGAAGAGAAAGCCGCGCTACTCTACGACGCGATCGATGCGACCGATTTCTACCGCGGCCACGCCGATGCGGATTGCCGTTCGACGATGAACGTCACGTTCCGGCTGCCGTCGGAAGAGCTCGAAAAGAAGTTCACCGCGGAAGCAACGGCGCAGGGGCTCGACGGTTTGAAAGGTCATCGTTCGGTGGGCGGCATCAGGGCGTCGATCTACAACGCATTTCCGAAAGCGGGCATCGAGGCGCTGGTGTCGTTCATGCGGGATTTCGAACGCCGCAATGGCTGAGCTTGAAGTTCAGACGTTCAAGATCGATTCGCATGACGCGGGCTCCAGGCTCGATGCTTACCTCGCCTCACACATCGAGGGCTGGAGTCGCGCCCGTTTACAGCGCCTGATCGAAGCCGAAGACGTTCTCGTCAACGGCAAGGCCGCGAAACCTTCGTACAAGCTGCGTGAACACGACGAATTGGAAGTCGAGCTCATTGCTCCGGCTTCGACGAGCTTCGTTCCCGAACCGATTCCGATCGACATTGTTTACGAAGACGACACGCTCGTCGTCGTGAACAAGCCCGCCGGTTTGGTGGTCCATCCCGCCGCGGGAATTTATTCTGGCACACTCGCGAACGCACTCGCTTATCACTTTCAACAACTGCCTCACAGCGGCGCGGGCGTGCGGCCCGGGATCGTTCATCGTTTGGATCGCGACACGTCGGGACTGTTGGTGGTGGCGAAGACAGAAGCCGCGCTCGAACATCTCTCGGACCAGTTTCGCGATCGCACGGTGTTCAAGTCGTACGTGGCGCTGGTCCATGGACGCGTCAGTGCCGAGTCAGGGCGAATCGATCAACCGCTGGCGCGCGATCCGTCAAACCGGACGCGCATGGCGGTCGTGCGCGGCGGCCGCAGCGCGCTTTCGCTTTATCGCGCGCGGCAGCGATTTGATCGTTTCACGCTGCTCGACGTTGAGCTGAAGACCGGCCGCACGCACCAGATCCGCGTTCATCTCGCATGGCTCAAGCATCCCGTAGTTGGTGATGAAACTTACGGCGCCGGCCGCGACAACACGATTCAGGACGCGCAGATTCGCTCACGCGTGCGCAACCTCGGGCGTCACTTTCTGCACGCGGAGAAGCTCGCGTTCACTCATCCGAAAACTAACGAACGCGTGGAGTTCAGCAGCCCGCTCCCGCCTGAATTATCAGACTTGTTGACGGCGCTTTAACGTAACGGGCAGGTGTCTTCTCTGTGCAACCTCAGTGTCCTCTGTGTCTCTGTGGTTGTTTTGCTGAGAATAGTCGAACCACAGAGACACAGAGGACACTGAGGTTGCACAGAGAAGCAGTCGACACTTTAAGGGATGGGTTCGAAACGTTTCACTAACTGCTGAAAGCGTTGGTCTGAGCGAAGCGAGTCAAACATTGGTTCGATGCGGATCAGTACCAGCCCTGGATGGCGCGCCTCGAAGGCTGCGTTCAGGTATTGAATTGCGTGATCGTTGTCTTTCAAACCTGCATACACGATCGCGAAGTACAAAGGCGTCACATAACGCTTCTGCGACAACGCTTGCAGCTTCTTGATAATGTCTTGCGCCTCCGCTTTCCGCCCCGCCATCGCGTAAGCAAACCCGAGTGACGCGGACGCCTCCGTGTCGCTCGCAATCGCTTCATCGGGCACTGGCCCACTCGGCGGCGCTTTGATCAGCGAGCGCAACTCCTTAATCGCCTCGTCGTGCCTTCCCTTCTGCACGTAAGCGAGGGCGAGGTAATGCCGCGCCACCCAGAAATCCGGATCGCTCTGCAACGTCACTTTGTACTTCGCGATCGCGTCGTCGTAGTTGTGCTCGTAGTAAGAATAGAGACCGGTGTTGGAACTGATGATCGGCGATAGCGGATCGAGATTGTGCGCCTCTTCGATCTCCTGTTTCGCGAGGCTGAACTTACCCATCTGCATCAGGTACGACGCATACCACTGATGCGCCGTCGGGTATTTCGGGTTCAGCTTCAACGCCTGCTGAAAATCGCTCTGCGCGCCGAGCCAGTCCCAGTCGTACGCGAGCTTGACGAACGCTCGCGACGTGTAAGCCTCCGCGAGCGCTGGATCGGCGTCGACTGCCCGCTCCGCGGCGGCTTTTGCTTTCGGCATCTCGTCGACGGGCCGCGCGACACCGATGTCCGAGAGCAGCGCGTATGAATCAGCGAGACCCGAAAACGCGAGGGCAAAAGTCGGATCTTTCTCTTCTGCTTTTTTGAAGTATTCGATGCCGTTGCGAAAACCTTCTTCGTTGCGTTTGTTCCAGAAGTAACGGCCCTTGAGGTAAAGCTGATAAGCCTCGGCGTCGTGCGTGTAATGCTTCGCGAGCTTCTGTTCGTCTGCGCCGCTCAAACGAAGACGTAAATTCTGCGAGATCTTTTTCGAGACCTCGTCCTGCACCGAGAAGATGTCCGCAAGGCTGCTGTTGTACTCGTCGCCCCACAACTGCGATCCGTCCGCGACTTTGATCAACTCGGTCTTGATAACGAAACGATCGTTGAGTTTCATCAAGCGTCCGGTCAGTACCGCGCCGACGTTGAGATTGCGTCCCGCGTCCACCGGATCCGTGTTCGTGCCCTTGAAACGAAACGCCGCATTGCGCGACATCACCTTCAACTCCGGCAACTGCGAAAGACTGTTGATGATGCTTTCGGTGATACCGTCCGAGAGATACTCGACATTTGGATCGTGACTGTCGTTGACGAACGGCAGCACCGCGACCGAATTGATCGTTGGCCCAGGCCGCAGGAAATAGACGAACCCCGCGAGCACCAGCGCAACGAGCACGATGCCAAACGTAAAGTAGATATTCCACTTGCTGTGTCGCGGAATCGCGGAACTGGCGACAGTTGGCACGTGCTCGGCTTCGTCAGTGACAGTTTCGACTTGCGATCGCGTTCTGGTCGGCCGCGGACGAATGTCAGTTGTATCCGTCGGTTCATCAAGGTCGCGGCGCGTGCCGGCGCCGGTGGACTCCTCGACGTAAAGCTCGTCTCGGAGTTGTTCAAGATCGAGTTTTAGATCGGTGACTGTCTGGTAGCGTTTCTGTCGATCTTTCGCGAGCGCTTTGGCGATGATGCGTTCGAGTTGTCGCGGCGCGTGTGGCGCTTTCTGTGTCAGCGGCGGCGCTTCGTGATCGATGATCGAAACGAGCGTGTGACTCTCAGTTCGACCTTTGAACGGCGGCTCCCCGGCAAGCATCTCGTAAAGCACGACGCCGAGACTGAAGATGTCCGAGCGCGCGTCGATGCTGTCGCCCTGCGCCTGTTCGGGCGACATGTAACCGCTTGTGCCCATCACGAGGCCGGGATTCGTTTTCGAGATCGGCATCGTTACGGCTTCGGGATCGGACGACGACGTTTCGCGATCGGTGAGTTTTGCGAGACCGAAGTCGAGCACTTTCACAAAGCGATCGCGCACGAAACGATCCTGCCGCAGCATGATGTTTTCCGGCTTGATGTCGCGATGCACGATGCCGGCGGCGTGCGCCGTCTCGAGCGCCATCGCCACTTGAATCGCCACGCCGAGTGCTTCGTCGATGCGCAGCGGCTCGCGCCAGAGACAGTTGCGCAGCGTTTCGCCTTCGATGTATTCGGTGGCGATGTAATGAGTGTTTTCGGTTTCGCCGATTTCGTAAACGGTGAGTATGTTCGGATGATTCAAGGCCAGCACCGCGCGCGCTTCCTGCCGGAAACGACGCAAGCGAGTCTCGGAGCGCGTCAACTCTTCGGGCAAGACCTTCAGCGCGACCTTGCGACCGTGTTGCTTCGTGTCTTCGGCGAGAAAGACCTCGCCCATGCCTCCCTTGCCTAGTCTGCGCAAGATGCGATAATGAGCGATGAACTCAGGCGTGTCGTCGGCGCACATCGTAAGTTCTCCTCCGTGTGACCGCAGAGAACACTAAATTAGGTTACTAAGGGCCAAAAGGGCAACAACAACCGGCGCCAAGGCATCGAAGCGGGCGTCGTCAAGCAGACTCCGGGCAGCGCCTGAACTATAATCCGAACGCAATGTCAGCAGCTTTAACACGCATTCTGTTCAAATCTTTGGCGGCAGCTTGCATTATTGTGACCGTCGCGTTATCAGCGTCCGCGCAGAAACCGAAGGCTTCGCCCTCGCCGACGCCGCCGCCTAACCAGGAAGGCACCGAGAAGATATTCATCAGGCGCGTTCGCCTGCCGATTACGGTAACCGACAAGAAAGGTCAGTTCGTCTCGGGTCTTACGCAGAACGACTTCGTTATTCTCGAAGACAAAGTGCCACAGCAGATCGAAACGTTCTCGGACGATCTCTCGCTGACCACTCCGCTCTACGTTGCTGTGTTGATGGATACGTCGCCGTCGACGGCCGGCAAGTTGAAGTTTCAGCAGGAGTCGGCGATGAACTTCATTCAGACGGTGGTGAAGCCGCGCAAGGATCGCGTGCTCTTCGGCACGTTCGACAATGAAGTTAGCCTGTTGCAGGACTTCACAGACAAGCTCGACCTGCTCGACAAGGCTGTTTACGGTGTGAAGAAGATGGGCACACAGACGGCGCTTTACGATGCGATCTGGCAGTTCTGCGACGAGAAGATGCGTTCAGTTCCCGGCCGGCGGGTTTTGTTGCTGGTGACCGATGGTGAAGATACGTACAGCCGCGCCACGATTCGTGATGCAATCGAC
>DASXXL010000342.1:0-2347 GCA_036503085.1 Pyrinomonadaceae bacterium
TATCGAAGACCGGCCGCTCGGTGTTGACGTTGAAGATCGTCGCGCCGGTGAAAACGGTTGCGGGCACAGACGTGCTGCAACTTCCGGTGAGCAACTCGGCTGTGTCACATGCGGCGATCGAGTTGTTAAGACAAGGCGTTGACGTGCGCATCACCGGCGGTCTGTTGCTGCAGCATTCGGAGTCGGCAACTGGGAGTAGTTGGATCGCCAACGGAAAAGGCGGCGAGCCGTTGACGTTTGCGTGGCGGCGCAAAGTCGATGATTCGCGACTGACGCAACCACTCAGAATGCGCGGCGCGATCACGCAACTTGTCGGTCTCGGTGAAGACGCGACGCAAGTCAACGCTGAAGTGCAACTGGAAGTTTTGCAGGGCGTGGCGCAGGACGTTCACGTGCAACTGCCCGAGCAGTTCACGATCAATCAGGTGTCGGGCGCGATGGTTTCCGATTGGGACGTGAAGGATCGCGACCTGCAAGTCTCGTTTATCGAACCCGTGCAGAACACGGCGCGGTTTACGTTGACCGGCGAGTTGCGCATTGCGCGCGCGGGCCACTTGAACGTGCCGCTGCTTCGTTTGCCGGGAGTCGAACGCGAGAGCGGCGGCGTAGGTGTGGAAGTGCTCGGCGCGGGCGAGATCAAGGAGAGACAGGCAAATGGCCTGGACGAAGCCGAAGCCGCGGAGTTGGGCCAACTCATCTCGAGCCGCCAGTCACCTTCGCTGATCGCGTTCCGGCTTCATCCCGGCGACGGCAATTCGACGCGAACACTCTCGCTGACGGTCGCGCGCTACACGCCGCAAGCGGTGCTCACGGCCAACATCGAAGAGGCTGAATACAACGCGCTGATTGCGGTTGACGGCAAGGTGCTCGTGCAGTCGCGTTTCGCCGTGCGCAACAACCAACGAAACTTTCTCAAGCTCAACTTACCGCCGACCGCAGTGCTTTGGAGCGCGTCGGTTGCGGGTCGTCCGGTCCGTCCGGGACGCGGGCCAGACGGTTCGCTGCTGCTGCCGCTCGAGAAAACTCGCTCCGGCAGTGAAGCGCCGCCTTTCATCGTCGAGGTTTCGTATCTCGATCGCGCTCCGGCGTGGACCGATCGCGGCCGCGCGCGTGTTTCGCTCGTCGCTGTCGACCTGCCGATCTCGAAATCACATCTGCTGGTTCATCATCCGCCGCTGTTTCGCGTGACGCCGGTCGCGGGTCTTTCGGGAAACTTCCGCGTCGCGACTTACACACCGCCTGAGTCAACAGCGTTCACTTCGTCGCCGACCTCGACCGCCACCCAACAACAGCAAGCCGAAGGCGAGATCTCGGTGGACCAGGCCGAGGCAAAACAACTCGTCGCGAAGGTGCGCGAGAACACGCACGGCGCGCGGCCCGCACGCAACCTGCCGTTGCGCGTCGTGTTTCCGCACTTTGGGCCTTCGATCTTTTTGGTGTCGGAGCTGACGAGCGAGAACCAGGCGCCGACCGTCGAGTTTGATTTTCAACGTGAAAGAAAGAGAGGCGAGTGATGCGAAACTCTGTGATTTTGATTCTGCTGCTGACGATTACGACTTTTGGCCAACAGCGCAACTCAACTACCGACGTTCCGCTGCCCGCTGCGGGCGCCGCCGGAACGGTGACGCTTTCGCTCAGCGAGTACAACCGGCTTGTCGAGCTTTCCGCACGCAAGACAACTTCGCCTGACGCAGCGCCGTTGCCGTTTGTGTTGACGCGCGCTGTTTTTAAATTGCGTGTTGAAGACCAGACGCTTCAGGGCACGGTCACGATCGACGGCGCTTCACTCGCGAAAGGGCCGGTGAAGGCGCCGCTACTGACAGGTCTCACGATTCTGCAAGCCGATCAATCAGGCAGTCCGTTGCCGTTGCTGCTCGAGGGATCGAGTCATGCCGCGATCTTGAATAAACCCGGACCGTTCGCCGTGTCGCTCGGCGTGGCTACGCCGTTAACCATCGACGCCGGACGCGCATCGTTCACGTTGCCGGCGCCGCTCGCGGGCAGTTCGCTGCTGAGTTTGGAACTGCCAGGCAATCACGCAAACGTTCACGTCGAACCGGGAGTGGTTACCAGCCGCAACACCGTAAACGGCAACACGGTGATCGAAGCTTCACTCGAACCGGGCAAACCGGCGCACGTTTGGTGGACCACGCGTGAAGTCGCGGCGCCGGTCGCTCAGCGTGAAGTTCGTTTTCTCTCCGACATCAAAACCGTCGTTTCGGTCGGTGATTCACAACTGCGACTCACGGCTTTGTGCGACGTGAACGTCATTCAAGGCGAACCGGCTGAGTTCAAGCTGGCGATACCGGCGGGATTCGACTTGATCGACGCTTCGGGAAGTTCGCTG
>DASXXL010000343.1:0-5153 GCA_036503085.1 Pyrinomonadaceae bacterium
ATGCGCAAAACCCTTACCGGACACTTTCGGATTCAGATCCTCAATCGGCGCTACGACGCGCTTGATCCCCGCCGCAATCAAAGCATCAGTGCACGGCGGCGTGCGACCATAATGCGCGTGCGGTTCGAGTGAAACGTAAGCAGTGCCGCCGCGCGCTTTATCACGCGCCTGAGTGAGCGCAATCGTCTCCGCATGGCTCACGTCTTCAAAGACGTAGAAGCCTTCGCCCACAACCTCTCCGCTCGCACTTACGATCACACAACCGACGAGCGGCCCAGGACTGACCTGGCCCACACCCTGCTTCGCCAACTCGAGCGCGCGCGCCATTATGCGATGGTCCACGTCGGTCCAGCCGGAGGTCGGTTCGGTTCTGGTCATCGTTTGCACTTGAGGAAAAGCGTTTCGCGAAACCACTGCTAGTTTCCAAAGAGGCTGTTCACGTACTGGCGCGGATCGAACACGACGAGATCGTCCACCTTCTCACCAATACCCGCGTAACGAATGGGCAGATTCAATTCTTTCGCGATCGCGACGGCGATGCCGCCTTTCGCGGTGCCGTCGAGTTTGGTCAACACGATACCGGTCACGCCCGCGACTTTCAAAAACTGTCGCGCCTGTTCGAGTCCGTTCTGGCCCGTAACGGCATCGACCACGAGCAGCGTTTCGTGCGGCGCACCTTCCACTTCGCGGCCCGCCACGCGTTTCATCTTTTCCAACTCCGCCATCAGGTTCGACTTCGTATGCAAACGCCCGGCGGTGTCGACAATCAACACGTCAGAACCGCGCGCCTTCGCCGCTTTCAACGAATCAAACAACACTGCGGCGGGATCGGTTCCCTGCTTCTGTTGAATCAGCGGCACACCAGTACGCTCGGCCCAGATCGCGAGTTGATCGGAAGCCGCGGCGCGAAACGTATCCGCAGCGCAGATCAACACGTCGTTGCCTTCGGCTTTGATACGTTGGGCCAACTTACCGATCGTCGTCGTTTTGCCGACGCCGTTGACACCGACGATCATCATCACGTACGGCGCGACGCTTTCGGGCACGCTTGTCTCCGAAGCGACGCCTTCGCGTTCGGAAGCTTGCAGGATCTTTAACAGCTCCTCTTTGATCGACTGCTTCAACGCTTCGAGATCGTTGATCTGTTTGCGCGCGATGCCGCGACGGACTGTTTCGAGAATCGCGAGTGTTGTCGGCACGCCGATGTCTGCGGCGATCAGGACCTCTTCGAGTTGGTCCAACAACTCTTCGTCGATCTGTTTGCGGCCGGCGAAGACATTGTCGAGTTTTTCCGAAAGCGATTCGCGGGTGGCAGCGACGGCGCGACGAAAGCGGGCCGAGAATTCCTGTTCGAGCGCGGCTTCCTGCGCTTGTAGTTCTTCCGTCGAGCGATCCAAGCCAAGGATCGAACTCGAGAACGGCGAACGTGATAGAACAGGTGGCGGCGCTGCGGCTTTGGCCGGCGGCTCGGGCGCTGGTTTCGGCGGCTCCGGTTGCGGTGGTGGCGCCGGCGTTGGCGCAGGAGCAGCGACTTCCGGTACAGGTGGAGGAGGAGCTACACGTTCCTCGGTAACAGCAGGCTCGTTCAGACGGAGTGAGACGAACTGATCTTCTTTCTTGCGGCGCCAAAAGAGTCCCATGAAGCCGACGATTATAGCCGCAGATCACACAGATTCAAATTTGGCTGATCTGTGTCATCTGTGGTTCTGACGGCGGCGCGGGAGGAGTCTTCGCCACGGGTTTTCTCAACTTCACCACGCCCGGACGGATCTGGCCCTCGCGGCAAGCTTCGGAGAGCGCGGCCACGACCGCGGCATCGTAACGCGTGCCGACAAAACTCTCGATGCGCGCCAGCGCGTCTTCAAACTTCATCGCTTTTTGATAAGGACGATCAGTCGTCATCGCGTCAAACGTGTCAGCGACCGCGACGATCTTGCCCATCAACGGAATCTCATCGCCTTTCAAACCCTGCGGATAACCCATGCCGTTGACCATTTCGTGGTGCATGTACATGCCGGACAGAAACTCTTTCATCGCCGGGATCTGCGACATGATCTTGTAACCCTTCTGCGGATGGCCTTTCATGATCTCGTACTCTTCGTCAGTGAGCGCCGCGGGCTTCTTCAGGATCTTGTCGTCGATCGCGATCTTGCCGACGTCGTGCAAAAGCGCGCTTATACGAATCTTCTCGATCTCGTCGTCAAGCAAACCGAGACGTTGCGCGATCGCCATTGAGAAACGTGAGACGCGTTCGGAGTGACCGCGAGTGTACGGGTCTTTGCCGTCGATCGCGGCGGCGAGTGCTTTGACGGTGCCGATGAACAACTGGCGGTTCTCCTCGGACGAACGTTGCAGGTCGCCGATAAAACGTTCGATCTGATCGGTCATCAGGTTGAACGAGTTGCCGAGATCGCCGAGTTCGGTGCGGCTCGTGACTTCGATGCGTTTGGAAAAGTCGCCTGACGCAATGCGATGTGCGCCGCTGGCGAGCTCACGCACGGGATGCGTGAGTTTGTTGGCGAAGAAGAGACCGGTCAGGATCGTGAGTAGTCCGGCGACCAGACTGATCCAGAGTACTTGCCACCGCATTTCGGAAACGGAAGCGAGTGCGGCGGCTTCGTCCTGGATCGCGATCACGCCGAGTCGCGCGCTCTTGTCGAGTTCCGCTGTCGCGTACGAACCGAGCATCTCGACAGTCTTGCCGTCGCGCGTCGCAGAGAACGGAGCGAGTGCGGATTGGACCTGCGCGCCTGACTCCTGCCACTCCTGCACGACCTTCAGATCCGTCATCGGTTTTTCGGAAAACGCGACGCTGGCTTCGGGATGCGCGACGGCGCGTCCGTTCTGATCGACGACAAACACGACTGGAAGTCCGGCGTTCAGGAGTTCGCGTTCACTCTTTGAAGTTGGTTGCTGTACAGCGTCGAATACTTCCTGAAACGACACGATCGCGACGACAGCTGCGACGACCTCCTGGTTGTTGCCCAGCACCGGTTCTGCGATCGTCAGCGCCATCTCCTGGCCGGAACGAATCACTTGCGGGCGGCTGACGACGATTCCGCGCCCGCTCATTCGCGCGAGCACTTCGCTGACACGGGCGTCGACCTCTTCCGACTTGATCACCTCCGGCTGAAACGCGCGGTGCAGCGTGCCATGGACGGGCCAGAGAGCGAGCGCGATGAGGTTTGGATCTTCCTGAAGTGTCTTTTGTAAACGCTGGTCGTAGCCGCTGTCGTTGAAGTTTTGAATGCCGCCGGCAATCTCGAAGGCGCGGGCGAGGCCGGTCACGACGTCGCGATAGCGCTGGCCGTAGAGTTCGATCTGCCGGGCTTTGTCCTGCACGAGTTGGGCCTGGTAGCGACCTTCGACGGAGCGCAATTCGTCGGCGCTGCGGCCCGAGAGCAGCACGCCGGTGAATGAAAGGGGCAGCAAGCCGACCAGGAGCAGCACTCCCAAAACGATGTAAAGGAGACGAATTCGTCCGAGTTTTTCGAGCATTCGTTACGTCGGGCAGTACAATCGCGGCAGGTCTTTGGGTTGGGTAGGTTGTGAAATCGCGAGCACGTCGCTCGGCGAAAGCTATTATTGTCGAGCAGTTGTTGTGGTGTCAACGAGTTTTGCCACAGATGAACGCGGATTTGTCGGCCACTTAAGACGTCACTGCGTCTAAAGGCTGGCGCTAATGGAAACGTTGGGCACGGACGAGATCATCGTTGAGCGCGCTCTGAGTGGAGATGCGGACGCTTTTGGCGAGATTGTACGACGCTGGGAGCGGCGCATTTTCGCGCTCACGTACGGGATTCTCGGCCGCGAGGAAGACGCGCGCGACGCGACGCAGGAGACGTTTCTCGCCGCGTTTCGCAACCTGCGCGGGTTTCGCGGCGAAGCGAAGGTGTCGTCGTGGTTGCACCGGATCGCGGTGAATCAGTGCCTTACGCGGCAGCGGCGGGCGAAGGTGCGGAAAGAGTCGGCGCTCGAAGACTCGTCTGAGACTGAGATTGCGACGGCGCTCGATGAGTCGCCGGTTTCCGTGGTTGAGGGGCGGCAGCGAACGCTCGCGGTCAGACGCGCTTTGAATGGTTTGCCGCTGGAACTGCGGCAGATCGTGGTGATGAAGGAGTTTGAAGAGCTGACCTTTCGTGAGATATCGGAGGCGCTCGATTTGCCGTTGAGCACGGTGAAAAGCCGGCTTTACACGGGGCTGAAGCAACTGCAACTGCGGTTGGCGAAGTTTGGTAATGAGTAGGTTGATTATGAAAGAGATGGATAACTCCTCGACATGTGAACGCACCGGCGACTTGATCGCGGTGCTGTACGGTGAAGCGACTGAACGCGAGCAACGTGAGTTTGAGCTTCACGTGAAACGGTGCGGTGAGTGCCGAGCGGAGTTTGCGGCGTTTTCACAGGTGCGGGAAGCGATTGGAGAATGGCGCGACGAGGCGCTCAAGGGGTTTGTGTCCTCGCCAATGGTCGCAGCGTCGCCACGAAAATCGGCATTAGCGGCGTTGCGACAGTTCTTCGATTTGTCGCCGTTGTGGATGAAAGGTGCGGTCGGGTTTGCGGCGGTTGCGTTCTGTGTGTTGGTTGTCCTTGCGTGGGGGCGTTTTTCGTCGCCGACCGCTGAACCGCCTGTCGTTGGCGGGAACCGCGCGGCCGTTTATACGAAGGAGGATCTTGACCGGGCGGTCGCAGACGCGCTCGCGAAGCAGGAAGCGAATCTGCCTAAAGGTGTTGAGCGAAGTGTTATCGAAGCGCCTAAGCCGGTGGTGGTTGCGAGTTCTTCCGGTTCGAAGCGTTTGAATGGCGCGAAATCATCTGGGTCAACAGCGTCGACGCGCGCGCCGCATGAGCGCCGGCCGTTTTCGCGCGCCGAGCGTGAACAACTCGCTGCGGATTTAAGACTGCTTTCGGGTTCTGACGAGAGCGATCCGGACTTTGATAGATAGTTGGAATAGCTAATCGTTTGAGGGTTGAGATGAAAATAGTTACAGCTTTAGTGATGCTCCTCACGGCTGCCACCATTGCGTTGGCCCAACAAGACCCGGCCGTTAACCCCGGTCAGCCGGATCCGATCGAGCAGCTGCGTTTGACGCCCGATCAGCGACAGGCGATCCGCCGGATCGTGGCCGAGAACAGGGATGAACGACAGGCCG
>DASXXL010000344.1:0-5512 GCA_036503085.1 Pyrinomonadaceae bacterium
CGACGAAGCGTGGGCGCGGTGGAAGAAGCTACTCGCTGCTATTTAAGGCTAGGTTCTCATCCGTGGTTTCCGTGTTCATCTGCGGCTTATAAACTATGCGAAAAGTAATCTTCGGCGGCGCGAACACGCTCGACAACTACATCGCCGGCAAAGACGACTCGATCGATTGGATCCGGCACAGTAAGGAAGCCAACGAGATCCTCGCGGATTACTGGAAACGGATCGACACCACGATCCTCGGCCGCCGCACTTACGAGGTCGCAATGAAGAGCGGCGGAGCCGGTGCGTTCGGCATGAAGACGTACGTGTGTTCGCGCACGCTCAAGAAAATTCCCGGTAAAAAGGTGGAACTCGCGTCCGACGCTGTGAGCCTGGTGAAGCGGCTCAAGGCGGAAGAAGGAAAAGACATCATCATGATGGGCGGCAGCGAGATCGGGAAGTCGCTACTCGAAGCCGGCTTGATCGACGAGCTCGGCGTCAACATTCATCCGGTGCTGCTCGGCTCGGGCATCCCGCTGTTCGGCGAGCTGGACCGGAGGATCGAACTCGAGTTGCGCGACTGCAAGCAAACGAAGAACGGATGCGTCGTGCTGACTTACGATGTCAAATACTGATCCGTGTTAGTGCGCTGGCTCACCTTCTTCTCTGTGTCTCTGTGGTTAACGGATTTACTAAACGGAGGCACAGAGACACAGAGAAAACCGAACACTACTGTCCGTGTTCTTCCCTGAAATCCGTGGCTTACTTATTAGTCAGCACTTCGCGGAAGAACTCCACCGCGCGCGGATCGCCGGTATCGCTCAACGAACGAATCGCCTGCTTGCGCACGGACGGATTCGGGTGCGTGCGCGCTATCTTGATCAGCAGCGGCACTGACTCTTCAGAACGCCGCTCGCTGATCGCCCTCACTACTTGCATCTGCACTTCCACGTTCGCATCCGGACTCTGCGCCGTCGCACTGAGAAACTCAAAACTCCGTTTGCTCACGCGCTCGCCCAGCAACCGAATCGCTTGTCGCCGCAAATCGACGGCGTCATTGCTGCGCGCCACGTCGAATAACTTGTCTTCCACGCGCGTGCTCTTGATCTCGGAGAGCGTCTGCAACGCTGCGCGACGCACGTCCAATGATTGGTCCGTATCAAACAAGCGGACCAGATCGTCAACCGCTGCTTCGCCACGCTCGCTGAGCACACGCACAGCCTGCTTGCGCAACTCGGGGTTTGGATCGGTACGCGCGACTTCGAGTAAACGCGCCTGCCCTTTCGCGCTCCTCATGTCGGACAGCGCTCGCAAAGCCGTTCGCTTTACTTCAATGTTCGCGTCGTTCGCGTAGATCTTCATTAACTCGTCAACCGCATCATCACGTCGCCATTCGCCGAATTGCCGGACGGCGACGCGGCGCGATTCCGCATCAGCGTCCGTTTTCGCGATGCCGAGCAGAAATGCAAACGCCGGTTCCTTTTCATCACTGCTGCCCGCCGCCGAGATTACGCTGCGACGGACGTCCACGTCTTTCACTTCGTCGTAAAGACTCTTGAGCGTTGCGAGCGTGTCGCGATCGTGACTCTCGCCGATCGCGTGCGCGGCGCTGCGACGAATTTGCTTGTTTTCGCTGTCGTTGCGCACGAGCGAAGCGAGAAACGCCAACTCGCCGCCGGTCCGGCCCAGCCAGTAAACGGCTGACGAACGGACGCGCGGATTCGGCGAACTCTGCACAAACGTTTTCAGCATGCCGCTGACGCGCGCGTCGTCGTGCAACGCGATCCCTAACACGGCGCGTTCGCTGAGCGCGTCGAGCGGCGTCGCGGCCGCGAGCGCGCGCAGGTAGTTCAGGCTCTCTTCGTTGTTCGCGCGGCCGAGCCAGTAGACGGGATAACCGCTGTACTCGCGCTTCTTTTCGAGGTTGTAGATCTCCATGCGCGTGATCTGGTTCGCGCTCGGATCGCGCAACAGGAAGATCGCGAGGCTGCGTGTTTCGACCGGCATACCGTCCGGCGTCGTGCCGACGAAAATCGTCGTGTCGCCCATCGTGTTCATGCTGCCGTGAAACTCGCGAATGGCCGGATCGATTGCCACTCCGGGTCGCACGTCAAACGTGTAAGCCGACCAGTAAGGCGTCGCTTTCGTGCGCCCGCGAGCTTGCGCGGCGTCGAGCTTCGCCATCAGGTCCGCGCCTTCGACGGCCGTGAAGCTTTGGACCGTCGTGGCAGTCGACTGTGTTTTGATTTCATCGCCACCCACGGAAAACAGCGTGACGATCAGGAAGACTAAACCAAACATCGCCTTTACCTCCGGGTTACTTGAGCAACTCTTCCAAATACTTCAACGCTTCCGGATCTTTGCTTTGACCGAGATAACGCACGGCCATCTTGCGCAACTCCACCGATGAATCGCTGCGCGCGATCGTCATCAGCTTGTGTACCGCGACCTTCTGTGTCGAATTGCCAAACGCACGAATCAACGTCATCTTTACTTGCTGATTCTGCTCGGCGTCGTACATGCCCACGAGCTGGCCCACCGTCTGCTCGTCGTCTCGGTCACTCAACTGCCGAATCGCATAACCGCGCAGCTCGATCGGATCGGATCCGCGTGCGATCGACAGCAGCTTTTCTTTTGCTTTCGGATCCTTATTGTCCGCGAAGGTTCGGAGCAGTCCTTGTTTGATCTGCACGTTTGTTTCTGCATTGTAGAGTTGCAGCAAATCGTCGAGCGGCATGCGGCCGTGATCGGTCAGCACGCGAATCGCCATGATGCGAAACTCCGGCGTCTCGCCCTGCTTCGCGATCTCGAGTAGCTTCGCGCGCGCCGCCACATCGTCGCGGTCAGCTAGCGCACGCAGCACCTGATACCTGATCTCCTTTGTTTTGTCGGCGTCGTATATCTTGACCAACTCGGCGGTGTTTTGCTCGTTGCGCTGATCGGCCAAATACCTGATCGCCGTCAGACGCAGCTTGAGATCGGCATTCGGATTACGCGCGAGATCGAGCAGGACCGGATACGCGCGCGCGCCACCGTGCCGGCCGAGCATCGCCAGGCCCGCCGCCTGAAATCCTTCGCACTGGCCCGGATTCTTGAGCGAGTCCATCACGATCTGAGTCGCGCGTTCTTCATCGGCCTGGAACAGACTCTGCAACGCGAGCATCTTGATCTCGCAGTTGTCGCGGTCGAGTCCTCTTTTCACCGCGTCCTGTTCGCCCAGCACCACCAGCAACGCCTCGGCTTCACGCCGCCAACTCGAACTCGGAAAGCGATCGATCAGGCGGATGAGCGGGACCTTCGCTTCGTCTTTTCGTCCCTGCTTTTGCAGCGCGTAGCCATACCAGTAAAGCGCGGCGTCAAGATCTTTGTTCTTGGGAAAGCCGGTGATGTACTCGTTGAATTTCTCCGCGGCCTTCTGCCAGTTCTGCGCTTCGATTAGGTCACGGCCTTCGCGAAAGATCTGCATCGACGCGGTATTGCCTTTGGTCGTCTGCACGAAGCGATCGAGCTTCGCGATCTCCTGGTCGTCGCGAGCGTAGGCGACACTCACGAGCGCCACTAAGAGGAACAGGATGGTAACGGGGCGAAAAGTGACTACATGCTTCATGACTTCGTTTTGTCCTTCGATTGTTTTATTACTGTCTTACAGGTTCACCGCACAGGCACAGAGAACCGAGAGCGAGCGCAGATCGAGCGGTGATCAAAAACGCACATGGCCTCTCCATTCCCTGTGCCTCTGAGGTCAACCAGTGCTGACTGCCAACAACTAATCAAGAGCGCGAGCGAGCGCAGTGGAATTCACCTGCAACAGCCCGACGATGTTTTTGCGTTCGACGCGTTCGCGAATCACGCGCACCGCGGCGTCGTCCGGCTTGTCGGGCAGGTTTGCAATGTCCAACAGAATCGGTTCGAGACTTTCGAGCACCGATGAGATCTGCACGTCGCCGTTGGCGTCGGCTTCGCGGCGCAACATCATGTTTTGATAGACGAGCTGACGCGCGCGCTGGCGCTCGTAGCTCACTTCATTGGCTGAGTCGGGTTCGTTGAGGCGCACGTTTCTGAACGCGCGCAGCAGTGTTTCAGCTTTTTCGAAATGCAGCGCGGTCATGGTTTGCGCGTCAGCGGGACGAACCGGTTGCGGCTCGGTGGAACGCTGTGGCTGTGAATTTACTGCGAACTGTTCACCCGGTTTCGGCTCGCGTACTAGCGGTTTGCGTCGCGGCTGCTGCGGCTGTTGCGGGCGTGGCGCTTCTGAAGGCGCGATCGTCGGAGCGGGAGTCGGTGACGAAGCTGGCGCGGGTTTGTTAACGGCCACTTGCTGAGGCTGTTTGGAGGGGATTAAAAGGATGCTCAGTGCCACGATCAGAATTGACGCAAAACCGATCGCGGTCCACTTCCACGCAAAACCAAACGCCGCAGGCTGTCGCTCACGACTACGCATCGACAAAATCTTCGCGAGTGCGCGATTCTGCACCGCCGGCGTCAACGACGGCTCAAAGCCCGCAATCTGACTGCGCAAACTCAGAAAGTCAGCACGCGTTTCAGCACACTGCGCACACATCACGAGGTGACGTTCAACTTCGCGCGCCTCCGCCGGCGACAACTCACCGTCAATCAGCGAAGAGATCTTTTCAGTAAATCCGCAGTTCATATCCCTCTCACCAACTAACTCACGCTCGCGCCGGCAACTTTCACTTTCCTGCTCCAACGTTCACGCAACGCCGCCCGCGCCCGAAAAATATCAACCTTCACCTTGCTCTCCGAAATGTTCAGCACCTGCCCGATCTCGCGATAACTCAACTGCTCCTGTTCTCTCAACAACAACGCCGTGCGTTGATCTTCCGGCAGTGTCTGCAACATCTCGAGCACCAACTCCTTGCGTTCACGCGTTTCATACTCCTGCTCGGGATTACGTGCGGCCGGTCTCATCGCTTCCACCACTCGATCAAACAGCCGATAGCGCGTGTGCGTCTTGCGAAACTCGTTGATCGCCATGTTTCGCGCGACGCGATAGAGCCAGAAGCGTGCTTCGCCGGGCGGCAACGTGCCCCAAGCCGTACGATGAAGTTGCAGGAAACTCTCCTGTGCCAAATCCTGCGCCAGTGGCGCGCGGCCTCCCAATAAACACTCCAGAAAGCGGCATAGGCTCGGGTAAAAGTCCTGAAACAGCATGGTGAACTCGTCGTCTTGGCTCGCCATAAGCTGCGCTACATCTCCTAAAACACGTGGGCTTGGGAAAAGTTACAGGAAAGATTTTACGTTGCGCCAGTGTGAGTGGGGTACGCTCGCGTGAGTCTTTGAGGGCACCGGCTGCGCCGGTGGATTTGCGGATTAGACGTTGTTGAGGATCTTCAAAGCGGTCGTCGAAAAAATCCCTTCCCTCTCTTCCTCACGAATATCGAGCCCTTCGATCGAAGAGACCGCACGGTCGATCGAGCCGAGCAGGTGCGGGTAATCGCTGCCCATCACCATGTGCTCCGCGCCCACCATGTTTCGCACCATCATCAACGTGTGTGTACTGAACGAAACGGTG
>DASXXL010000345.1:0-15190 GCA_036503085.1 Pyrinomonadaceae bacterium
TTTCTATCTGGAACAAGGTGAACGAGAAAAAGCGGAAGAGTTTCGCAAACAGGCCGAACAACACTTCAACAATCTAATCCAACTGCGCGAACAGGCCTTCACGTTTTCCGCCAAAGACCGGTTCGCGCCGCACGATCTCGATGAGACGCGAGTGAAGGAATTACGACAGCAACTGAAACACGTGCGCGGACTCGCGGCAGCCTATCTCGTTCGCAAACTCATCGATGGTCCAACGCCGGTGATTTACGTTTTGGCGGTTAACACGGCCTTCACCTGGAGTAACGGCCAGAGCCGGCAGGATATCGACTCGCTCTTCGACGAACTGTCGGCAAAGATCGAGATCCCCTCACCTTCAGTGTTTCTTTCTCTCGATGGCGAACACGCCCATCTACTGAAGCACCTCTGCCGCATCGCGGGCGCAGAGCTCTTTGCCACGCCTCAGCACGGCGTGCGGTATTTGAGTTGAGCCTTACGGTTTCGTTACTTTCAAATCGGTGACCATCACCTCGGTGTTGTGCGCGAAACGCAGGCCGTAAATGCCGTCCGTCGATTTCAACTTACCGCTTGTCACCAACGCCGACTTGTCGTAACTCGCGACCACTTTGTTGTTGATGGCGCACTCCACTTTGTCGCCCTTCACTGAAAGCGCGATCTCCTGCGTCACCGGTTCACCTACCGCTGCGGCTTTGTTCACTGCCGGATCGGCAGCGCCGCGTGGTCCATTCAGTTGAAACGCCGCCGGGCCGAAGCCGCGCACGATGAAGTTGCCGTTGCCGTAAGCCGCACAGTAGAGATAGCTCTGCTGGTCCGTGCCGAGGTCGTTGCCCGCGATCATGATGCCGTAAGGATGAGGATGGCTGTTGAGGTTCATGTACTTCGGTTCTTTGAACGTCGCTTTGACGGTGTAGTCGCCGCTCGCTTTGTTGGCGGGGTTCCAATACGTGACTGCGGGACCGGTGACAACGTGCAGCGCATTGCCTTCCTTCGCAAACTTCGCGCTGTTGAGCGTCATACCGTTGGCTTCTTCTTTGGCGTCGATCTTTCCGGTCCAGCCAGCAACAGAAACTCCGCCGCCGGCGATGCTGCGCGAAGATTCCATTTGGCCGCCTTGCGAATAGTGTGTCCGGGGCACGAGCGCGATCGCGAGAAGAGCGAGAGTCAGAGCGGCAACATATCGCATGTGAACAGTCCTCCAGATTAAGTGTTGGGAAAGGAGTCTTATCGAGCGAATCGTATTAGAGCTGCGCGTGAAGGATTTATGATCTGCGTTTCAGCCGCCGGTGCATGAACATGCCGCCAACCAGCGCGCCGACGACGCCGCCAATTCCTCCGGAAACTAACCAACGAGTACCACGGTTTGATTCGATGGCCATCTGGTTCGTCGCTGACGGGCCTTGCGCACTTTCCTGGTAAGCACGCGCGTCGGCATCGCGAATCGCTGCTTCCAAACGGTTCCGGCTGGTCTCCAGCAGTTTGAGCTGCGACTCAACGCCATCGCGTTCGATTTGCAGTTGCTTGCGGCGCGTTTCACGCAGTTCTTCCGGCTTCGTTGAGCCGACGCCGGCCAGCGAGCGTTCGATGTTTTCGGGTTTGAGTGCCTCGTCTAACTGTTGCGCACGCGCGCGCAAATTCTCTTCTTTCGTTTGCACTTCCAGCAACTGCGCGCGCAGTTTTTCCGCGGATTCGGCGGACGTTGACGGCTTCTGCGCGTGGGCAGAGATGATGAACGTGAACAGCAGTGCAAACAGAATGAGCCTGGCTTTCGATTTCATCGCGCGCCTCCAGATGCGGAATTAGCTTAACGCGAATCGAGGCAAACCGAAAGCCGCGCTTAGTCCACGCATTACGCGGCGCTAAGGCCATGCATTATGCCGCGCTTAGTAAGGCCGGGTGCTGTTTTCGATTGCTTGTTCTGTTTGTACCGGCTCGCGCGACGTGAGTGCGCCGTTTCGGTAAGCACTCGGCGTCATGCCGTACACGCGTTTGAAGTCTCTGACGAAGTGACTGTCGTCAGAGCAGCCGACGCGTCTGACGATCTCTTTCACGCTGAGAAATGTAGTGGTGAGAAGGGTGGCGGCCTGCTGCAAGCGCAGTGACTTGAGATATTTTGCGGGCGGCGTGCCGGTGATTGTTTTGAAGAGATAACAGAAATAAGGCGGCGACAGGTTTACGGATTCAGCCATCGCTCCCAGCGTGAAGTTGCGGCTCGGATCGTCCTGCATCAGTTCGATAATTCTTTTAACGCGCTCTGCCATGCGTCCTCCCTTGAACTCATTGCGACAAACACCCAGAGGTACACCTCGTAAAGTTACCCGCACGGTGTTGAATGGATGCTGCGACTGATCTGGACGCGTATGCCGCACAATTCGAGCGGCACGCTCAGTCTAATTCACGACGTGCGGCGAAAAGCCGCAGTCGAACTTTATCGGGAGTTTCGGGAGTAATCGCGCCGGACAGGTGGGGCTGTTCTGCGCGATGCGTAGTTGTAACGCATGACGGGGTGATCGGGCAAGAGAGATCTACGATCTTGGCTGCAGGTCTGCGAATGCGATAAACTCACACAGCCTCATGTTAACTATTCACAAAGTTTCGTACGCTGGTTTGGCCGTCCTCCTGACTGCAAGTACAATTTCGATCCTCGCCCACAAGGACCGCACGTCAGCCGGAGCAGCTATCGCACAAACCGAGCCTCAGTCGAAATTGTCAAAAGACGAGGAAGAAGCTCGGAGACATTTTCCCATTGCAGACTTCAATGAAGAGGAGCCCTCCGAAACAAAGAAGCGACAGGCGTTTAAGGATAAGCAGAAACGTCACGACGGGCTGGGCCTCGTCGCCCGAAACCCCTCTGACAATACGAGCGGCGCAGTATTCATTCCGGAAGGTCAGTTCGACTTTCCCGCGCTGCCTGTAGCTCAGTCTGCGGTCATCGTTATAGGACAAGTGTTGGATGGTGAGGCTCACTTATCTGAAGACAAAACTAATGTGTTTTCAGAATTCACCGTAAGAGTTAGTAACGTTTTCAAGTCAGACGTTTCACTGTCCGGCACAGATATAGTTGTCGAACGGCTTGGTGGCTACGTTAAATATTCTAATGGTCGAAAGTTGCTATATCGAGTTGGAACGGGAAAGATGCCTCGGGTTGGAGGGCGATACTTACTTTTCTTAAAAGCCTCTCCGCAACTGGATTTATCAATCCTTACTGCGTACGAACTTGGTCCCAACGGTGTAATTCCACTCGATCCTTCTGCTCAATTCGAAGACTTCAGAGGAAAGGATGAGGCAGCCATTCTCGCTGCCCTGGAGAAAGCAATCATAACGAATCAGCACTGAAGGAATTCGAATGTCTCATCCTCACAAGCACTTCTTGATTCAAGCTGTCATCCTCATCCTGTGGGCATTGACGATGTCGCTCGTGCGAGACGATGTCCGCGTTCAAGCACAAATCACCTGCCCAAATCTGAAATATTTGAAGGAACCATTGCCCGGCTGGAGCTGGCGGCAGAATCGAACCGTTACCGTAAAGATTGATGATGGTTGGGAGGAACCGGATAGAGCAGCGATCAAGGATGGGAATCTGAAGTGGAATGATTTCAACTGTTCCGGTGTGGAGTTTACCGACTTCTCGGAAAAGACATACACGTTGGCTGAATACAATACCGACCCGCCAGACGACACGGTTTACTGGCAACGTATCGATCCTCAAAACAGTGGGTTTGGTGGCGGAGTCTTCATGAAGTTCGATGTTTCCGAACGTATCCTGGCGGCGAGAATAAAAGTTCATCCGACTTTCCGGAACAGCACTAGTGGAACTTTGTATATTTGGCTGGGAGCTCATGAGGTAGGCCACACATTCAATCTGGCCGATTGTTTGTGCTCTAACCAATGTAGTTGCGAGGGTGAGGTATCCGTCATGAGTGGTCAAGGTTCGATTTCGTTCAACAGCAATGTTCCCAAGGCCTGTGATTATGATGCAGTTGATCAGATTTATTGTCCCTCGCCAACACCAACCCCCTCGCCTTCACCAACACCACCACAAACAGAGAGTGACTGCCAGAACTGGGGTTGGGAGTGGAACTCGTTTACGAGTTCGTGTTCGCCGGGAGGTGGTTTCACCAGTTCTTGCCCGGACAATTGTACGCCGGAGATGTTTAGCGAGCCGGGCCAAGGCGGGAACAGTTGTGTTGGACCAACCGATTTTTGCGTTTATCCGTCAGGCGGTTGCGAGAGTGGCTATGCGAATGCGGGAAACGGGTGCTGCTGCTCGTCTTTCAACTCTCCCGTCCTGATCGACGTGAACGGCAACGGCTTCTCGTTAACAAGCCCGGAGAATGGAGTTGATTTCGATATCAACGGCGACGGAGTTAAAGAGAGACTCTCGTGGACCGCGCCAAATTCCGATGACGCCTGGTTAGTGTTGGACCATAGCAACAACGGACGGATCAATAGCGGACGCGAACTATTCGGCAACTACACACCACAAACCAGGCCGCCTTTCGGCGTACCCGCAAATGGATTCATTGCTCTTGCCGAATACGATAAGCCCGCAAACGGCGGGAATGGAGACGGCGTTATCAACCAGTCCGACTCGGTCTTTGTACGGCTACGCTTGTGGCGTGACGCAAACCACAACGGCGCCGCGGAAAACACAGAGTTACATACGCTGGCTGAGCTACAAGTAAGCACGCTCGAACTCGACTACAAAGAATCAAAGCACATTGACGAGTACGGGAACCAATTTCGCTACCGGGCCAAGGTGAAGAACACGCAGGGACAACAGATGGGCCGTTGGGCTTGGGACGTATTTTTAGTTAAGAAAAGTTTGTGAAGATCCGCCGACTGACTATGGTCGGAGGCGGATGCGGGCGAGGGTGTCGGTGAAGCGGCGTTGGGAACGGAGTTTGGCGAAGACAGGATCGACTTTCAGGTTCATCAACCAGATGTCGCGCTCTTCGACGGCGCGGTCCAGCCATTTGAATGCTTGCTCCTGATCTCCCAGGCCCGCGTAAATCGCGGCAACCGTGTAAGGCGAGACGTAGCGCTGCGGCGGCAACTGCTGCAGATCATTAAGGACTTGCTGAGCTTCCGCTTTCTTCCCCGCGACTGCATAAGCATGGCCCAACAGCGCGAGCATCAGCGGACTGCCCGAAAGCTTCACGCCCGTTTGAAACTCGGAGATCGCTTCCGGGTACATACCCTTCGCTTCATATGCGAGACCCAGATAACGCCGCGCCGGAAACGAACTCGGATCGAGCTCGAGAATCTTGCGACACTGCTCGATCGCTTCGTCGTTGTGTCCTGACAAATAATAGATCCAGCCGAGATGCGAACTCGCCACGAACGAGAGCGGCTCCAGTTCCTCAGTGCGTTTCGCTTCAGCGATCGCTTCATCGAAGCGTTCGACTGCGACGAGATATGAGCTGTACCACTGGTGCGCCGGCGCATAAGCCGGTTTCAACTTGATCGCGGATTGAAACTCACGTTCGGTTTCAGCCCGGTCCCAATCCCAGCGAAACTTGATGAACGCCATCGACGTGTGCGCTTCGGCTGAACTCTCGTCAATCTCCAACGCCTTCGCGGCCGCTTCTTTCGCTTTCGGAAACCCTTCTTTAGGTTGCAGACGCCCGTAGACGACGAGCATGTTGTAACAGTCGGCGAGTCCGGCGTAAGCGGCGCTGTTGTTCGGATCGATCTCAAGCGCCTGATTGAAAAATCCGATCGCCTCCTGCAACGCGTCGCCCGTGCGCTTGTTCCACGAGTTGCGGCCTTTCAAATAGAGACGATAAGCCTCGAGCTGCTTCTTCTCTTCGACGTTCAGTTTCAGACGCAGGTTTTCGAAGATGTCGCGCGAGATGTCATCCTGCACCAGCAGCACGTCCGACACTTTGTGATCGTAGTGTTGTCCCCAAAGCTGCGCGACGTTATCCAGATCGATCAGGTCCGCCTGGATGCTGATGATGTCGCCGTGGCGGCGCATACGGCCGGTGACGACCGCACGTACGTTCAACTCCTGGCCGATCTTGCGCGGATCGAGATCCTTGCCTTTGTAACCTGCCACCACGCTGCGCGGCACGACGCGCAACTGCGGTAGCTTGGAAAGACTATTGATCAAGCTCTCGGCGATCTTGTCGTTGATGTACTCGCCGTCGGGATCGGCAGACTCGTCGACAAACGGCAGCACCGCGATCGATTGAATCGCCTCCGTGTTGCCGGCCTTACTTGTGAAGTACATCAAGCCGATGATGCTGAACACGACAACGCCGGCGGCTGCAATAAAGGCGGGAGTTCGCCTTCGGGCCACAACAGGAGGAGGGATTTTCTGAGAAAGAACGGGATCGATCTCGGGTGACGACAATGGCGCAAACGAATCAACCGGCGACGCCGCGACCGAACCAACGCGTCCATTCGTTTCGCTCGTCTCCGCGACAAACCGATACCCGCGACGCGGCACTGTCTCAATAAACTGCACTCCACCGGGAGTCTCACCGAGCGCCTTCCGCAAAAGCGAAATGTTTTGAGTCAGGTTCCCTTCTTCGACGAAGGTGTTGGGCCAGACACGTTTCATCAAGTCGTCTTTCGCGACCACCTGCCCGCTGCTCTCGACGAGCACCAGCAGGATGTCGAAAACCTTCGGCGTGAGCGGCACGAGCTCGCCTTCGCGCAACAGGACGCGTTCCGCCACATTCAAGCGGAAACGACCGAATTCGAAGCTGTGATTTTCCTGTTGACCCACTAAAACTGGCCTTTGAGAAACCTCATTGAGGAAAACTTGAGTGCCGTCTGAGGACTTCGCGAACGCCCGAATTGTAATCTCAAAACGAAAATACTCAAAGTGAAGGATCTCCCCATGATCGAGAACAAAAAGTCTTCCGAGTTGGTCGAGACGTGGTTGATCTATCTGCTGAGCGCGGCCGTCGCCATCGGCGCATTTCTGCTGGTCTGGTTGATCTCAACCTTTACGGGAATTAGCTGGGCGTGATTTACCGATCAGCAACCACGCGCTCAACGCACTTGCCAGCGCCAGTGCCGCCGACAAGAGCATGATCACGCGAAAACCGGACACAAACGCCCCGGCAACTACCTGTTTGATCGACTCCTGAGTCGCAGCGTCCGCGACCTTTGGAATCTCCAGGCCCGCAAGTCTCACCCGCTGATCGAGGACGGAATTTTTCAACTGCTCGTCAATTCCAAGCCGGCTCAACCGCACAGCGAGCTGGTTACTGAACACATGAAGAATCACTACGCCGAACACCGCAACGGCCAGCAAGCCCGCGGTTCGCGACACGGCGTTATTAATGCCCGAAGCCGTTCCGGCCTGCTCTTCACTGACTGAATCCATCACCGTCGTCGTGAGCGGCGCGACGGTGATCGCCATGCCCAAACCGAGCACGAGCACGGCCGGCAGGAAGCTGGTCCAAAAGTTTCGATTGACACCCGGTAACGCGAAGAGGGCAAACCCCAAAGCAGCGACAGTCGGTCCAACGACGAGCGGTAAGCGCGCGCCAAAATGATTGATCAGACCACCCGACCAGCGCGAAAGTGAAAACATGAGCACGACAAATGGCAACAACGCGGCGCCCGCCGCGGTCGCACTGTAACCCTGCACCTGGATCAAGTTGAGTGTGAAAAAGAAGAACGTGCCGCTGAGTGCAGCGTAGAGCAAGAGCGTCAGCAGGTTTGCGCCGGCGAAGTCGCGCGAACGAAAGAGCCGTAACGGCACCATCGGGTTCTTCGCGCGCGCTTCACGCCAGACAAACAACGCGAGGGAAACGACCCCGAGAACGAGCGTGACGATCACGACCCAGTTGGAAAAGCCGAGTCGCGGCGATTCGATCAAACCGTAAACGAGCGCGCCTAATCCGAGTGTCGCGAGCGCCGCGCCGAGCCAATCGAGCGAACCACGTTGATCCTCTTCGCGAGTTTCGGGCACGTGCCACACCGAAATCACGATCACCGCGACCGCAAGCGGCACGTTGAGAAAAAACACTGCGCGCCACGAAACGTGTTCGACCAGCCAACCACCCAACACTGGACCAAACGCCGTCGTCATCGCCGAGAAGCCCGACCACGTGCCGATCGCTTTACCGCGCTCCTCTTCGTTGAACGACGAGCTGATCAAAGCGAGACTGCCGGGAACGAGCAGCGCGCCGCCGATTCCCTGCACCGCGCGCGCGGCGATCAGTTGTTCGATGTTTGCGGCCAAGCCGCACGCGGCCGAAGCAAGCGCAAACACAACCACGCCGATGTTGAAGATCCAGCGCCGTCCGTATCGATCGCCCAGCGATCCACCGACCAGCAAAAGCGCCGAGAGAAAAAGCGCGTAAGCCTCGACGACCCACTGAATGCCGATCGCGGTCGCGTTGAGGTTTGTTTGCAGGAAAGGCAGCGCGACATTGACGACGGTGCCGTCAATGAAGGCCATGCTCGAGGCGAGAATCGTAGCTGCCAGTACCCAGCGGCCCATCGATGTGATCCGTGGTTATCCCTGGCTAAAAAGGTTCGTCTATTGAGGCGCTCTGTTTAGTGAAAAACTTCGGCCCGTCGGCAGTGATGTACAGGCAGTCTTCGAGACGAATGCCAAATTCGCCGTAGATCACAATGGTTGGTTCGTCGCTGAAGCACATACCCGCTTGAATCGGAGTCTTGTTACCGCGCACGAAGTTGGTCCATTCGTGGCCGTCGAGTCCGATACCGTGACCCGTGCGATGCGGCAAGCCGGGAACTTTGTAATCCGGACCAAAGCCCGCATCGGTGATCACTTTGCGCGCGGCTGCATCGACGTTTTCACACGGCGCGTCAACCTTCGCCGCTGCGAAAGCCGCGTCCTGCGCCTTCTTTTCGAGGTCCCAGATCTGTCGCTGCCGAGCGGTCGGTTTGCCGAACACGAATGTGCGCGTGATGTCCGACTGGTAACCTTCGACGCTACAACCGCCGTCCATCAACACCACGTCGCCTTGCTGCAAACGTTGCGGCGTGCTACTGCCGTGCGGAAACGCCGTGTACTTCCCGAAGCTGACGAATATCCCTCCCGATGTGCCGAGCGCACGAAACGCCGCCGCGCAGTTGCCGGCAAACTCGCCCTGCGTCATGCCTTCCGTCATGCTGTCGCGCGTCGCTTTGTAAGCAACGATCGTCATATCGTTCGCGAGCTGCATCAACGAGATCTCCGCCGGTGATTTGTACATGCGGCCGCCGGCGGTGATCGGCGTCGCACTGACAAACTTCAACGCGGGCGCGGCGAGTCGAATGCCGTCGTAAAGAAAGAAGCGCACGCGTTCTTCAATCCCGATCGTTCCGGTGCGAATGCCGCGATCGCGAAACACTTCCGCGACGCGTTGATACGGCGATTCATCTTCCTCCCACGTGCGCACGTCGTTGCCCATCTGAATCAGTTCGCGCGCGCGTTCTTCTTCAAACTTCGGACAGATCCACGCCAGCTCGCCGCGCGCGGGAATCACGAGGGCAAACATGCGTTCGCTCGTGCCCCAACGCATGCCGGTGTAATAGAACATGCTGCTGCCGGGCTCGAGATACATCGCGTCGACGTGCTGGTCGCGCATGAGTTTCTGTGCTTTCTCGATGCGCGCTTTGCGTTCGTCGAGCGTGATGGGAACGACGTTGTCGGTCATGCGCCGCAAGCGACGGATTGCTTCGGGCTGCGTCGCCTGCGGCGTTGGTTCTGCGGATTCAGTATCTGCGTAAGCTAAGGAGCGACTCAGCAGCGTAGCGCCGGCCACACCAGCGGATAAGCGGAGAAAGTCTCGGCGATCAGTGCACATGGTGCAAGAAAGTACAACATCGCGGTTGAGAGTAAAAGAGGCGAAGCGAGGAGAGTTTTATCGAGAGGATTCATTTTCGCAATTTATAGTCACCCGGCTTGAGTTCATAGCACGGCAAGCTAGTCTCGTCCGGTAACACCTCCGTTTCAGAGGTGAACTTCAGCCCGGATACAGCAGGCCCCTCCTTGCTCTGCGGTTCTACCGATTTCATCTGTCCGATTGAACTGTCGCAACTCTGATCCCTCTTCAATCTAAACCGCCATTGTTTTTGGCTATTAAGGATCTCTTTCAGCAACGAGGGTTCATCCGTGCCGTAGTTGTAAACCACTTTGAGATACCGTGCTGGTTCGCGGCCTTTGAGTAACTTATCCACGCGCACGATTATTACTTCTCTATTCGGGACGAACGTCAACTGAGCCAGTTGTAATACCGATCGTTCGTAAGCAACCACCGGTCCAACTATCGTTAACCCTGGTTGCTTACTTCCTCCGTGAACCAGACTCACCGGATTAGCCAGCACTAGCAGCAGCACTGGTTTTAAAACGGCTCGTATCCAGCGATTCGTCATGGCTTTTTCTCTACATCAACTACATTAACGGGTGCTTGCTGGTGTGTTTGAAACATCGTATTGATCGCGCTGGCGGGAATTGGCGTAACAAACTGCATCGTGATCCTGGCGCTTACACCGTTGCTCCCCACAACCGGAAAGTCCGCCCGCACACCGGTGACGTTTGCATGGCTGGCATCGTAGAGCAGCGTGCCTCCCGCCGGCCGCTCAAGTCCACCGAAGTATTGATTCGCATAGGCATGAGCTTCGTCGTAACCCTTTCCTTGTGAACTCGCATATGCCTCCAAAGTCTCGTGGCCGACGGCCTGTGCTCCACTGAAACCATGAGCGTTTTTGGGAGCATCAAGCAGGTCTATATCACCAAAATCCAGCTTCTGTTTACCGCCCGCGCCGTAGGCGCCAAAGAATACCGCGCTATCACCATTGCTCGTCTCGATACTGACGTGATGCTTCGGATCAGTGATGGCTTTGAACAGTTCTTTCTCCTCCGCCTTTTTTAGTGTCTTTGCCAACGCTTTGAGTTGTTTCTGATCGAGGACATTACCCCTTGCGTCCACGATTTCAACCTTGTTGGTTTTTTCGTTGATCTGCACGAAGAACGAAACACTAATTTGCAGTCGTTGGAGATAACCATCCTGGTCCGTACCAGTGACTTCAATGTCCAACCCTAAGGGATCGGTAAACTTCAGCGGGTTGTTTCGCGTGTAACTATAGAGATTGAGTTGCTGCGGGTCGCGCAATCTGCCCATCTCAAGATACAGCGGATCAGCAGACGCGAATCGACCTTGCGGGCTCCCATAGTAACGAGCGCCAAAGTAATCCAAGCCGGTTTCAACATCGCGTTCCTTGTTGGTGAACTGTTGCCGCACTCCATCACCGACGGAAAAGCCCTGGCCCGTTGTGCGTCCGCCAATCGCAGCCGGTAATTCCTCACCAAACGGCAAGTAGTCATGCCGTTTCATGTTGGCCAAACTGCCGGACTCATCGAATATCATTCGCGGCGTTCCCATCTGATCCGACAGAAGCCATTGCAAGCCGAAGCCCGGACGTGCGGAAGCGGAGATACGCACGTTGTCCATGAACGCAGTTTCGCCGCTAGCTGCGCCATTCAAGCCGGCAAACTTGATCGTGTGAGCGCCAGTGCTCGTCGTGAAAACCGGCGTCGAATACTCGACATAACCCACGTTGCTCGGATGGAATGTTGCCAGCAACGTATTGTCTATGTAGACGCCAATGTCCTGCCCGCTCACGTTGCAACAGTTGGTTCGTTGAATCGCCGAGAACGTGATCACGTAGTTGGCACTGGCTTGGAAACCGGGGATCGATTGAGAAACCGTGCCCAGTGCCTGAATGAAAGCCACTTGCACGCCCTCGGGCGCCGCTGACGGAACGCCGGTGAACGGACTGTTCATGCCGCTGATGCCGCCGCCGTTCACGAACGTCCAGGAGCCGCCGGTTGGACCATACTGAAAGTTTCCATTGCCCATGACAGGTGTTTCGAACCCGGCGTTCGGCACAGCGAGGGAACTCGAGCCGGCAGTGCTCGTCAGCAACTTGAAGTTGTCGTACTTGGCTGTTCCCGGAGTGCTGTTGCCGGTTCCGTACGCACCGGCGAGAAGATGGAAGCGCATTGCGGTGAGGGGAAACCCGGGCGTGACCGTTTTGCGCGTCACCCACACCGCGCCCGTTGCGCTCGTTTCGAAATAGACCAGGTTTGTGCTTTGGTCGTGACGAACGCGCCAGAACCGATTGGCGACACCGTCGAAAGCAATCGAGGTCTGATCGTTGACGCCGTTTACACGCGAACGAAAGATCATGTTACCGGCGCCCGTTTGAATCATGTAGTAGTTATTCGTATCACGTTCGAGTTCGATGAAATTCTCACACCAGCCCGCCTGGCTGACGGTTTGCACGGACTCAACCTGGACCATCCTGTTGGTCAGGTCGTAAGTTGAATTCGTGTACACGCCGTTATAGCCGGCGGTGTTTGGTGAAAGTGCTATTTGCAGTTGTTGAGATTGTTCGCTGACGATCGGAGACACGCCGGGGTAGTAAACCGTCCAGCTCGTCGAGTTCAGCGAGTTGTCGTTGAAGTCGTCCGCGAATACCGGAGGAGCTGATGCGTTACCGCCGTCCGCCGCGATTAGCAACTGCCCGTTTCTGTAACCGTACTCTTTGTTAGGTGTGGCCGCCGCGGCTTTAGCCGCGTACTCCGCCACGAGTTCATTATCGAAGCCGTAGATCTGCCACGTTTCGGCGGTACCAATCTTTCGTCTGACTCGTTGACCTCCGGCATCGTAGGTGTAAGTAGAAACAACGCTACCGCCGGTGTTGGTAACCGTCGAAGCCTTCATTCTGTTTTCGGCGTCGTAGGTGCGATCGAAGTTGTTGCCGCTGACACTGTAGTAATCTTTCGTCTGATTGCCGGCAGAATCGTAGTTGATGGTCGGATGGTTCTGATCCGTTTCACCCGGCGCATACAAGCGGTTCGTTGTCGCGCTCACCGCAGTATTCAGCCTGCTGTTGACTCCCGTTAACTGCGTGGTATTCGCCGTATCGATTGTTCGATTACCAAAACGATCGTAGGAATACGATTGCTGCCACAGGAGTTGTGACGCAGAGCTCCATTCGCTCGTGTTTTTCAACCGATTCAGCGCGTCATACGAGTAGGTCTGGTTCCACGACGTCGAGCTTGTGTTTTGCTCGTTAAGCGGGATGTAGGTCCACTGACTCAGGAGATTGCCGTTGTTAGTCGTGGTGCCGTAGTCATTAATTATCTTGCCGCGATTCCAGGACGTGTCGCCGGCTACGGTGCTGCCCCGGATCTCAGTTAACTGTTGCCGCGCATTGAACGTACGTTTGTTGAAGACAGCGGTGGCGGTCCCAAACTGTTCTTCCTTGATCTGACCCGCCGGTGCGTAACTGATGCTTTTCGCGTAAGTGCGCGGGGCGTCGTCGCCAAGGGTTCCGCTGAAAGCGAGATTCGTTCCGTCCTTGTCAGCGAGCCGGCCCGCGATATCGTAGTTGTAAGTCACACTACGGCCGGAAGGATATTGTTGGGAAGTGACCAGCCCGGCGAGATTGTAGAAACGCCGGGTTATGTATTCGTAGTTAACCGCGTTACTTGCAAGTACCTGCCGCAGGATCTGCGGCCGGCCCGTACTGTCGTAGGAAGTCAATTCACGATAGTCATTCAACACGCCGCTGACGGTGGTAGTTTCGTACCACAACAAGCCCTTGCCGTTCGTTGCTCCATCATAGTAGTGATCGACCTGCGGTGTTCCGTCTGAATAGCTGACGATGGTGTTTCGGTTCAGGGCATCGTAGGAAAAATTAGAAACGATTCCTCTGGCATCGGTCTTCTGTGTGAGATTGCCGTTGCTGTCGTAAGTATATTTTGCCGACCACGCGCTGTTGGCTGTAATCGGATCCGTGATGTCCGGGCCGTAGGTCCCCTGCTCCACACTTCTGCTCCGTATCAAGCGATTCAGCGAGTCGTAAAGGTAGAAACGGTGCGGTTGAGTGGACTGAACGGCTTCGATCAGGTTGTCGAGCTGATCATAATTGTAGTGAGTACGGTAACCGGCGACTATGTCCGCGTGGCCCGAGAAGGTCACTGACTCGGTCCACTGATCCGCAGCGGTGATCTCCCAGACGTCTCGCAGTCGGCCCAAGGCGTCCGTCTGGCTGATCCGTTGTTTGCCCGCCTCGTCTTTCACCAAAACCCGCAGACCACTATATGCCGTATCGACGTGCGAGCCGTCAGGCGTCGTGACCGTCAAGACTCGTCCCAGCGTATCGTAAATAGTTGCGGTGCACGCCGAACACGTCGTCGGCATAGCGCTGTTGGCCGTAGCTGTTACGTAAGGGTTCGAAACCTTCGCCGTTCGCCCCATGACGTCGTAGTAAACGTCCGTCGCGGTCCACGGAGTACCAGCCTGGCCCTGATACAGGAATTTGCGTATGGGCCGGCCCAGACCATCAAGATACTGGCGTGTTTCGATCGCACGCGAGGCGTCCAGATCCGTCAGGACGCGAACGTAAACATTGCCCGGAGTGTCCGAATAGCTGTAGGTAACGTGTCCGCCGTCGGGGTTGGTGACTTGCGTCAAACGGTACAGCGAATCGTTGTAGACCATCGTGGTCGTTTTGGTATTTGCGTTGGTAGTGGACAGTACGAGCCCGGTATTGAAATCGTAGTCTGTGCTGGAGCCGAGCGATTGATTCGACGAATGACCGGTCGTAGGGTCAGGCACGGGCGTAGTGACTGAAGTTGGATAGGCGTAATTGAACGCGCTTGAATAGGAAAGCTGCGTCTGGGCGCCGTTTGCGTCCGTGGAGACGCGCAGGCTGCCGCATTGATCGTACTGCTGGTGAGTCGTGACGTAACTACCGGCCGGGAATGTCACGAGAGTAGAGCCGTTGTAGTTGGACCAGTGCGCAGTCGAAGTCGGGTTTCCGCGCAGCGATGACGACGGATCAACCCAATTCGTCGCTCCGCACGGCAAGAGTCCGTATTCGTCGTAGCTCATCGACGTCTGTGCGATCACGACTCCCAGCGGCAGGCTGCGCGTCATATCACGAACGGTTATCGAACTAACAAGGCCCAGCAAGTTGCGGTCGCGGTACGACTGATTCGCCGTTTCGACGAAAGTCGTTTCGGTGCGGCGCAAAGCCGTAACCCCCGAAAAAGAGTCTATCGAAGCGGTTGACGCGGTGGCTTGGTCCATGGAAACGAAGTCAAACTCCGTAACTGCGGTTTCGGTAGCTCCCGTAGTGAACTGGTTCGCGGTTTCGTAGTCATGAGTGGTTGTCTTTGCAAACGCCTCGCCCGTTGCGGGCTCGA